>CAZXCE010000034.1:0-27012 GCA_964639175.1 uncultured Clostridia bacterium | reverse complement strand
GTGAGAGCTTCCATGAGGTGTCCTTTTACAAGCAAATTTAAAAGCGGTGTCAAGCCACCGCACTCCAAAAAGCGGTGTCAAGCCACCGCACTCCAAAAAGCTGCGTCAAGCCGCAGCACTCCATATACCCTAGCGTAAAACTGATCTGGTGGAAAGATGGCAAAACTGAATCTGTTCTGGTCGCTTCAAGTAAGGTACAGTTCCGATAGTTCACACGTGAAAGTTGAAAAACCATGCGAAAAGACACCATGTCATTTGCCGTTGGGCATCCATTACCGCCGGTGTGGATGCTGGTGGCTGCGTTTGCAGCCGTATACATCATCTGGGGGTCAACCTTTCTGGCCATCCTGTTTGGGCTGGAAACAATTCCTCCGTTTCTGATGGCCGGAACACGATTTCTGATGGCGGGTGGCCTTCTGTTTGGTTGGGCACAACTGAGCGGTGCTGGCTGGCCAACCCTGGCCCAATGGCGAAGCGCGGCAGTACTCGGCGCCGCAATGTTGCTGATTGGAAACGGTGCCGTGGTCTGGTCAGAACAGCGTATCCCAACTGGAATCACCGCCTTGCTCATTACCACTGAGCCATTGTGGATCGTGCTGCTCGAATGGGTGATGGAAAAGCAGCGCCCAACAGCCCTGACCTGGGGCGGTCTGGTGCTGGGTACGATTGGAACGATTGTACTGATCGGGCCGGGTGTGTTTCACGGGATGGGCGCGGTTGATCCATTGGGGGCCGCTGCCGTGACGATTGGCGCCTTGTCCTGGGCTGCCGGGTCATTGTACTCGGCACGGGCTGCGATGCCGGCCTCACCGACCTTGAGCACCGGGATTCAAATGCTGGCGGGCGGGGTGTTTTTGTCAATCTTCAGCCTGATGATGGGCGAATGGACGCATTTTGAAGTAGCCAAAGTTTCGCTCAAGTCAGTGCTGGCGCTTGGGTATCTGGCGGTGTTTGGCTCCATCATTGCCTACACGGCTTATGTCTGGCTGACCAGAGTCGCACCACCCAGCCGGGTGGCCACCTATGCCTATGTCAACCCGATTATTGCTGTTTTACTCGGCTGGGCGGTGTTAAACGAACATATTTCACTTCGAACCATGTGTGCGGCTGCCATGATGATCACAGCCGTGGTGTTGATTACTCTCGGCAAACGAACAGTAGCAAAGCAGAAAATAATTGAAGAGACGACCGTGGATGAAAAATCACTGCCGGAAGCTGCTGTGTAACCAGAGCGGCGTCAAGTGGGCCGCACTCAAATGAGGAAATCTATGAAACTCAAAATGTTCCAGGTTGATGCGTTTACAAATCGGTTGTTTGGTGGAAATCCAGCCGCTGTGGTGCCGCTTGAAGACTGGCTGAGCGAAGCCACCATGCAGGCGATTGCGGCTGAAAATAACCTCTCGGAAACCGCGTTTATCGTGCCTGAAGGCAACGATTTCGGATTGCGCTGGTTTACACCAGCCGTTGAAGTTGATTTGTGTGGGCATGCCACGCTGGCCACTGCCCATGTGATTTTCACCGAGCTTGACCCGAGTCGCAAAGTGGTTCACTTCCACACCCGAAGTGGAAAGTTAACTGTCACACGCGATGGTGACCAGCTCAGTATGGATTTTCCATCACGAAAACCGGTTCCAGTCGAAGCTCCTCCCACCCTGATTTCAGCGCTGGGTGCGCAGCCTGCCGCAGTTTTGAAATCCCGTGATTTCTTTGTGGTCTTTGAAACCGAAGCCGAAGTTCGTGCCCTCACGCCTGATTTCCCGGCGCTTGGGCGACTTGATACGCTCGGCATTATCGTCACCGCCAAAGGTGACACGGTTGATTTCGTTTCGCGCTTTTTTGCTCCTTACGCTGGCATCAACGAAGACCCGGTTACGGGTTCCGCCCACTGCACGTTGATCCCCTACTGGTCAGAACGACTCGGGAAAACCAGTCTTCATGCCCTGCAGGTTTCCCGCCGGGGTGGTGAACTGTTTCTGGAAGACCGGGGCGACCGGGTGAAGATTTCAGGCAACGCCGTGACATTCCTCCGTGGTGAAATTGAATTTTGAGATATCCATACAAAGGATAACCCGATGGTAAAGGATTCATATGTGGACGCATTTGCTCGTGATTGGATTGATTCTTGGAACCAACATGACCTTGATCGTATTTTGACGCACTACACTGAAAATGTAGAGTTTTTCTCGCCCAAAATTATCAAAATCTGGGGTGACCCGTCAGGTCGGATTGTTGGAAAATTAACATTGCGAGATTATTTTGCCAGGGGATTAGCCCTGCAACCTGAACTCAAGTTTCAACTCGTTCAGGTTTTTGTCGGCATCAACACGGTGACGCTGCTTTATGTCAACGCGGCTCAGATTTCTGTGGCTGAAACCATGGAACTGGACGAAACCGGGAAAGCCCGCCGGGTCACCGTTTGCTATCAGAATGAAGAATGATTGGTCAGTACCACCTGCGTCAGTGGGCGGGTACCGCTTGTTCCCCAACCCCACCTGCTCACGCGGGTGGTACTGACTACTTTCCCGCCTGCGACCTTTTCTGGACAAATTTTTCGATTCTTGCCAAATTACCCACCATCATTTTTACAACCCACGTTACCCTGGAGACTATTCCTCCTGGAAAGTACCCTTCGCGGATCGCTTTCCCAGGATGATCGCGGCTTCACTTCTTGATCAGGAAGTGCGGGCCGTTCAATTCAGTTTGAGCTGTCAACCTGATTGACCGCCAGCTTTGACTTTGTTGAATCTCAGATCTGTAAACCGTTCATCAGTCATAAGTTGCGTCAACTTGACCGTTCAATGCTTTATCTTCTCAGGGGACTTATCTTTTTCGACACGATTTTTTTCTTGTCCAAAGGAGCTTTCAGCAATGAACGAACAACAGTCCCGTTTAATCAATTCAGAAGTATCAGTCGTGTGGGATCTCAACCGTGAAGAATGGGATGCGGTTGCCAGACAGTGCACGCCAGTGTTTCTTTCAGGGATCGAAATTGCGGTGACTTCTGGTTTTTTTGCCACGGTCGTGGCGGTTTTTATTGGCATCGTGGTCACCCTCTTGTCTTTCATTGGTGTTAATACACCTGGAATTGGAACTACACTTGGCGCCGTGGCGGCAGTTTGGGTCGGTACCTTTTTGGTCACCGGTCTGGTTATCTGGTCGGTTGATTTTTTTGAGAATATGTTTGCGATTCGGCCAAAAGTTGGTGAAACGCCGCACTGTGTGGTGTCAACCGAAGGGCTGATGGTGGGCAATCGGTTTTATTTTTGGAATAAGCGCGAAGATCGCCGCTGGCACCCCTATGCCTTTCACCATGCCTTCGCCATGTTTGACCCAACCAGCAAAGATACGGGAGTAAGCGCGCTCCAGGTATGGGTAACCCACTGGTTTGGCCTCAAACGGATGGTGGTTCCGGTTCCCAAAGACCGACATCGTGAAGCAACGCGCCTGATTTCCAACCTCAACAAGTACATGAAACACGCTCCTCCGGTTGAAACAATTCCGTTCCCTGTGCCCCAGGCATCCAGTTCCCAAAAACATACGGCATAAGAAGAATGGGTGAAGGTGACAGTTTGGCTGATTGACGGTCGCTTTCACCCAGGCCAGAAACCGCTCGTGATTGACTTTCCGTCATTCATCAGTCAGAACCGGTCACTCAACCCAAAGCATGCTCCTTGCCGGCCAGACCGGCGTACTGTACGACTGCAAGCTTACCTGAGCGCAGGGCTTGCAGTCGAAAAAACTCTTAAAAAAACAGTCAAGGAGCATTGTATGACCAACCCAACTTCACCCTCCACCACCTTCTTTACCCGCCTCTCCTGGTTTCAAAAAACAGCCGTTGCCACGCTCATCATTGGATGTTTGAGTTTTGGCGCCCTGGTGGCTGATGCCTATGCCCAGCCTGAACGCGCCAAAGAACGCCGGGACCGTGTTTTGCAGGGATTTGACCCACAGGTATTGATGAACGCTTTGAAAATTCGGCAGGAAGTCGAAGCCATTCGAACTGAAGTCAATCTCACTGACGATCAGAAAGCCCAGGTTCGTGCCATCGTTGAAGAAACCGCCCCACAGGCGAAAGCACTCCGTGAAACGTTGCGGAGTTCACGGGAAGCCGTCAAAACCCAGCTTGTGACCAATCCCAATGATAGTGCTGCGCTCGATGCGCTGGCCAAAAACATTGCCGCGACCGAATCAGAGATGGTGCAGTTGCGCATCTCCACAATGGGCAAAGTCGCTGCCGTGTTGAGCACCGAACAGCGCCAGACGATTGCCAGAGGCGCTACCGAAATCCGCTCGCTGGCAGACGAAATCAAAGCCACGGTGAAGAAAAACCATCCGGAACTCCCCGTGGATTTGTTTTAGCAAGGATGAAAGAGCGAAGTAACGAAAAATTTAGCTTTCCTTCGATTTGATCAATTTTCCTCTCCACCAAACCTTTTGAAACGGAAACCAGTCCACGCTGCCAGAGAGTCGAAAAACTGGGTATACTGAGCCCTTATACCATTTTGGAATGGAGTCATCGCATTAGAAAATAGTCAAGTGATTCAATCAAATAGATTTAGTGGACTACTGACTACTGACTACTGACTACTGACTACAAACTGGTATAAAAGATTTCTCCAGCATGGTTTTTCCTTGCCAGCCGGTGTTTCAACCCCGGTTGGCAATTTCCGTTTTGCAAGTGCAGGGTGGCTGATGTTTTCTGAGATGTCATTTTTATTCTTGAGCATTGGCGTGTTGCTTTCAGCCACATTGTTGTGCGGTATGGCGGCGATTTTAGCCCGTGGAGAATCGTCAACTTCGCCTTCAAGCCGAATCCTCCCGTGGTTACTGGCATTAGGCACGGCCTGGTATCTGACCATGGCTGGCCAATATGCAATTTATCCGCTGCTGGATGAACTGGTGAGAGACCACAACCGCGTGATTCCCGCCGGGTTGTTACGTCCGGCGTTGTTGTTATTTCTGGCGGGGCTGGCACATTGCTACGTTTCAGAGCTACCGCCGGCAACCCAGCGAAAAATTCCCGTCTGGTTAATCTATCTTCCGACCCTGACTATGCTCGTGATCCTGGGCGGGTTTCGCCTGACGAGCCAGTATTTTTTTCCAGTTGTTGGGCCGTTTCGGATTGAATCAAAACCAATCTTGCTGATGGTGCTCGGCATTGTGTTGTTTGATCTGGGAATTGTAATGTTTTGCCACTGGCAGTTGACCAAAAGCGCCCGGCGGTCACTGATCTGGCTTGGCATCGGTGGATTAGAAGCCCTGTTACTGTACTTTTCGTTTCATCAATGGCCTCGGGTGCTGGCTGAAAGCAGTTCCTATTATGATTTGTTGAGTATGCTGCTGCCGATCCCACTCACGCTCTGGCTGGCATACAACCGGGCACGGTACCAATTTTTCGATGTCTTTATTAAAAATGGCGCCCTGGTGTTGGCGATTGCTCTGGCCATGGGACTGTCAATCAGCGGCGGGGTTTTCTATTTTCAGTGGTTTTTTCCAAATGCTTTTTTTCAGCAGCGTGACGTAACGGTTGCCGCGCTGGTGCAGTTTTGTTTGGGATGTACGTTTCTGTCGGTGCCGCTGGTTACGGTGGTGATCCGATGGCGGCCACGGCTTGATGCCTGGGTGGATTCAGTGTTGTTACGACGGCCAGGGTATGGCCAGGCATTGAAGGAACTGCTCCCCTTGCTCCAGCAGGCAACTGACGAAGCATCAGCCATTGACCGGGTGCGTGCTCATTTGACTCAGGTGATGCAGGCCCATCGCGTTGAATTTATTCCGGGGACAATCCCTGAACCCGACTCACTTACCGATCTGACTCAGAATGCTGGCGGTCTGCCCGAAATAAAATCAGAAGTGTTGACCGGAGATCAGTATTTCGGGCTCGTGCACGTTGTCGGTCGTTCCCAGGGGCTGCGATATTTGAGCGAAGACGTAATTTATTGTGACCGCGTGGCGAGTTTGCTCGCGGGAATGTTGTTGACGCTCCGCACACAGGCCGAGCGAACCCGCGAACTGCAACAGGCACAACAACTGCGCGAACTGGCCAATCAGGCCCATATTCGAGCGTTACAGGCCCAAATCAATCCTCATTTTTTATTTAACTGCCTGAATCTCCTGAATTCGCTGGTGCGCACCGACCCGGAACGGGCACGGGCACTGATGCAGCGACTGGCGGCAATTTTTCGGTACACCCTTGACAGTACCCGCAAAGAGACCGTCACCCTGGCTGAAGAGCTGAAATTTGTCGAAGATTATCTTGAAATTGCGCGGGCCCGATTTGGAAAACGACTTTCGACCAGTATCGAAATCGAGGCCACGGTGCAGGGAACTCAGGTGTTACCGATGCTGGTTCAACCGCTGGTTGAAAACGCGCTCCACCACGGCATTGAGCCCAAAGTTGGTCCAGCTCGACTCGACATCCGGGCTTTTGCTGAAAATGGGTGGGTCGTCATTGAGGTGGCTGACGACGGAATTGGTTTTGCCGCAACGGACCTGTCATACAAGGGTCAGACCCATTCAAAAAATCCTGATACCCACGCTGGTATTGCTCTGGCCAATATCAATGACCGAATGAAAAGTCAGTTTGGCACCACGCTGGTCATCGAGAGCCAGCCGCAGGTCGGCACCAAAGTCGAGTTGCGTTTCCCTGGACAAGTGTGAAAACTGGCGAGGTTTTTTATTCAATTTAACCTTCAGATTGGGAACCATCATGGATTTTAATGAATATCAAAAGCAGGCACTCAAAACAGCGATTTACCCACATTTAGGCACCAATCTTCAGTATCCGACGCTTGGGTTGTGCGGCGAGACCGGCGAAGTGGCCGAACTGGTCAAAAAAAGCATTCGTGACGAAGGCGGCGAGGTCTCAGCCGAGCGCCGCGAGAAATTGATCAAAGAACTGGGCGATGTCCTCTGGTATTGTGCCATGCTGGCGCATGAGCTTCGAGTTCCGCTTTCGACGGTGGCCGAGCAAAACATTCAAAAGCTGGCTGACCGACAGGCACGCAATACCATTCACGGCGACGGGGACGAGCGATAAACCCTGACCGATGATTCCTGTGACAGGGTGATATTCACCATTTTAGCTCATCCTGAACGCGATTGGTCTGGATCAAACTTCAACTCTATTGGTTTCAATACCTGATAAGTACCTTACCGAAAATTTCCAGACATTTTGAACCACGAAATACACAAAATACACGAAAAAAACCAAACACTTCCAAAACTCACTCGCTCAGGAAACTTTTGACAAGGTCCGTACCATTTAGGAATAAAATTCTCGAATGATAAAAAGGTTAAATTGTTGAAAGAGTTGTCTTTTCTGGTTGCTGATCCTGAGCCCTGGCCCCAACCTGGTATAAGCCCCAAGCCCTCAGCCCCACGTGATGCTTGATGGATGAGGTGTGACATGGATCTTCGTAGTGTGGCAAAACAAGCCGTGCTGGTTAGTTTGGCCTATTTTTTGGGCGCCAGGCTGGGGTTTGCCCTGACGTTTCATCCCACTCCCATCGCAGTTTTATGGCCGCCCAATGCCATTCTGGTGGCGTGTTTGCTCCTGATTCCACCCCGGCACTGGGGATTTATGTTGGGGGCTTTGCTGCCAGTACATTTGATGGTTGAACTCGGAAACCACGTCCCGGTGCTGACGGTCCTGGGCTGGTATCTGACCAACTGTACCGAAGCTGTATTGAGTGCGAGTCTGCTCGTATGGTTGATCCCCACCAGACAATTGTTTGATACCTTTCGGGGCATGGTCATTTTTTTCCTGGTAGCAGTGGTGGGTTCTCCGCTGGTGACCTCTTTTTTGGACGTCGGAGTGGTCATTCTCACCGGGTTTGGGAAAAATTACTGGCAGCTCCTCCAGGCCAGGTTTTTTTCCAATGCCCTGGCAGCGTTGATGTTTATTCCGGTCATTACATTGATGGTTCAACAGGGAAAAGACTGGTTCACGGCGATTACCTGGGGAAAAATGGCTGAAGCCAGCCTGCTGGTCATTGCGTTAGGCGGATACTCTTTTTTCACCTTTGGCGCCGAGTTTTTCTGGAATCCTTCGGCCCAGCTTCTGATTTGTACCCCATTGCCATTGTTGTTATGGGCGGCAGTTCGATTTGGTACTGGCGGACTCAGCCTGTCTTTGTTTGGAACCGGAGTGGTGGCCATCTGGTGTGCTGCCCACGGGTTAGGCCCGTTTACACATCGAAATCCATCTGCCAATGCACTCTCACTCCAAATGTTTATCTTGTTTTATGCGGCCCCGCTTTTGTTTCTGGCGGCACTGATCAAAGAACGCCAAACAAACCTGGAAGCGTTACACTCTAGCCAGACCCAGGCCCAGCGAATTTTTGAGTCAAGTTTAATCGGAATTGTCTTTCTGGATAGTGAGGGGAAAATCATTGAGGCCAACGATACGTTTCTCCAAACCGTAGGCTATCTGCGCAAAGATTTATTTGACCGGACGTTACAGTGGACCAGACTCACGCCAGAACCCTATCACCAGCTTGATCAACTGGCACTGGAGGAAGCCAGGACCCACGGTATTTCCCGAACCTATGAAAAGAAACTCATCACCTGTGATCGTCGTCAGGTGTCAGTTCTGGTGAGGCTGGCTTTTCTTGAGAAACAGGCCACGGTTTCAGTTGGGTTTGTGCTCGACATCACCGAACAAACCCAGGTCAGTGCCCGGCTGGAACAACTCGAAGACCAGTTTGTCAAAGCCTTTCGTTCCAGCCCGGTGGTTCTGGTGATCAGCCGGGTGTCAGATGGCAAAATCCTGGAGGTCAACGACCGGTTTGAAGCGTTGCTTGGGTATTTGCGACCCGAGGTGATTGGGAAAACGTCAACGGAGTTGGGTTTATATGACCCAGGGCTCCGTCCGGTGTTGTTAAAGCAGCTTGATGAGCAAGGGTATTTACGTGACTATGAACTCGATTTGCGCGACCGGTGGGGAAACACTCTCCATACCAGCGTGTCATTTGAACAAATTTTACTCAATTCCGAGGCCTGTCTGTTGATTTGCGTTCAGGATCAAACCGAATTAAAAAAAGCCGATCTTGCGTTGCAGGAGTTAACCGCCCGGTTGTTGAAACTCCAGGATGAAGAGCGCCGTCGGATTGCCCGCGAACTCCACGACGTGACGGCTCAAAATATCAGTGCCATTAGCTTAAACCTGACCTACCTGCAAAAATGCCTCAACCTGGACGATGAACGCCCGGCTCGCGCCATCTCAGAGAGTATTGAGCTGGCCGAGCAGGTACTCAAAGAAATCCGAACCCTTTCGTATGTGCTGCACCCACCGCTGCTTGATCAGTCCGGGTTGGTCCCGGCACTGCAGTGGTACATTGACGGGTTTTCACGTCGGAGCGGTGTGGTCGTTGACTTCAAAGTGACCGCCGAAATCGAGCGATTAGACCCTGAAATCGAGACAACGTTGTTTCGGGTTGTGCAGGAGGGACTCACCAATGTCTATCGACATTCTGGAAGTTCTTCTGCCAGAATCAGACTGCTGCGTGACGGGGATTTCATCAAGCTCCAAATCAAGGATCAAGGGAAAGGCATAAGCTTTGACGAAGCTTCGGCTGAACCTCAATTGCCTGGAGTTGGAATTCCTGGTATGCGCCAGCGAATTCGCCAAATCGGCGGCCAGCTAGAGCTTATTTCAAGTCCGAAAGGCACGGTCGTGACCGCGATTGTGCCGATCAAAAGGAAATAGTTATGGTTCGGATTCTCATTGCAGATGATCACGATGTCATGCGTCGCGGAATTAGAAACCTGCTTGAAATGAATGTTGGCTGGGAAATCTGCGCCGAGGCCGCAACTGGTCGTGAAGCGCTCGACCTGGCACGGCAGACCAAACCGGATATTGCGGTTTTGGACCTGACCTTGCCAGATATTTATGGCCTGGAAGTGGCACGTGACCTTTTACATATTCATGCCCAGACCCAAATCCTAATTTTTACCATGCACGAATCAGAACAACTTGTTCGAGAGGTCTTATCGAGCGGTGCCCGTGGGTATGTTTTAAAATCAGATGCCGCCCGGCATTTGATACTGGCCATTGAAGCCTTGATGGACCACAAACCCTATTTCTCTTCAACTATTTCTGAAACGCTGGTGCGTGCGTTCTTACAAACACCACTGCCTGGTTCGGCCTCAATGAAAGCCTCCTCCTCAGCCGCTACCGCTGAGCAACTGAATGCCGAAGCCGATGACTATTTCCATCCGCTCGGCACCGACGAGCCGCTGATTCAGGTCGAATTGACGACCCGAGAACAACAGATTGTCATTTTGCTTGGAAAAGGAAAAAGTAATAAGGAAGTGGCGGCTGAGTTGTTTATTAGTGTCAAAACGGTGGAAACACACCGGGCGACCATCATGCGAAAACTCGGAATCAACTCGGTAGTTGAACTGGTGCATTATGCCATCCGCACCAAATTGATTGACCCATAAAACCCCATCCCAGAAACTCCAAATGATACTACCTACAGGAAAACCCTTAGGCTTTAGGGGTATGACCTGAGATGTCCTGCAAAAAATACAAAATTCACTGGATAGAACTCTCACCTCAACCCGTCTACTGTAATCCTACTCCTGTGTTCGTCCAGAAAAATTCATCTGTTTTGTAAGTACTCATCCATCATGGCGGTTCCTCTGGTCCATCCCTTCGAAATTGCAAGCACTCAATCCCTCCCCTTCAAAGGTGGGATTACCCCACGTAAGCTCAGGCGCATCACGGAGTTTGTCTATCAAAATTTGGAGCAGGAATTTTCGCTGGCCACGCTGGCTGAGCAGGCCCAAATGGCCGAGACCTACTTTGCCCGCGTCTTCAAACAAAGCGTCGGTGTTCCCCCATATCAGTTTGTGCTGCACTGTAAAATCAACAAAGCGAAAGAATTATTAACCGATACCCGGCTCCCGCTGGTTGAAATCAGCTACCTTCTGGGGTTTTCAAGCCAGAGTCATTTTACCTCTGTCTTCCACAAACAGGTGGGAATGACACCGCGAATGTATCGGCTACGGCACGTTGAGTGAACATCTCAGGTCATAAAGCTACAAATAACAGTGAGTCGCGAAGGAGCGAAGTCGTCAATCCATGGGTTGAAAATACCTGGTTTGACGATTTACCAGCTCATGACAATCGAAGAGATGAGGGATGAAACCAAAGGATGAAGGATGAGGGATGAGGGATGAGGGATGAAAGAAAACCAGTTCTTCAACCCACGGTCTTCAGCCCGCAGCTCCTAGCCCAAGGTCTTCAGCCCCAAACTAACTGGCAACTTCGCGCATATCAGATAAATCCGGGCGGAAAATGAGTTCGATTTTTCCAGTTTCGCCATTGCGGTTTTTGGCAATGGTCAGATCAATTGCCCGGGCAGGTTTGTTGACCCGCCGATCAGACGCCGTCAAAAACATCACCACATCGGCGGTGTATTCCAAATCACCCGATTCTTTCAAACTATCGAGCGCGGCTTTTCCCTTTCCTTCGCCATAATCACCTCCCGCCCGGTTTTGTGAAGCCAGGGCCAGGACGGGGACTTTGAGTGTGGTTGCCAGTTCACGCAAGGCGCCACCCATCACTTCGACTTTTTCCCGAACCGATGACAGTCCTCGCATTTCCGCCGACATTTTGGCCCACAGTTGCAGGTAATCAATGACAAGCAAACAGGTTGTTGCCTGATAGCGGTGGATGGCATGGCGGGTTTTGGCTCGAATCTGAGCGATGGTCAACTCTGAAGTTCCTTCGATAAAGGCCACGCGCTGACCAGTTTCACGCCATTCCCGAACAGCTTGCTCGAGGGCAGAAACATCAGCCCATCCGCGCTGAACGTGTTGCGGATTAATCCCGGCCCGGCCCGCCACCGCCTTGAGGATTAAATTTGCCGGTGAATTTTCAAACGTGACATACACAACCGGCACCGTCCGTGCCACAGCCATGGCAACCTGTAAGGCAAACGCGGTTTTTCCAACCCCCGGCGAACCTGCCAGCAAATGCAGACCCGTATTGAGGCCATTGAGCCATTCATCCAACCGCCGAATTCCGGTAAGAAGGCCCGTGGCAACCGTTCCGAGCCGGGCACGTTCCTCCGCGAGCCGGATGGCTTCGGCCAGGACATTGTTGACCAGCACATCGCCCCACTGGAGGTTTCCAGTAACTGATTCATTCACCGTGGTTTTGATGCGCAGGGTTTCAGATTCAAGCTGACTGACCAGCTCTGAGACCGGAGCATGGGTAAAGAGCCCGGCAGCAAGTTGTTCATGCGTGCCAGCCAGGAGCCGCCGTTGAAATAGATCGGCCAGATGCTGGGCCGTGGCTTGTGGGTTGCGGGCCGGTTCCCAGGCTTGCCCTTGAGTAATGGGCGCCCGTTCCTCAATTTCATAAACCAGCCGTGCCCAGGCTGCACTCTCAGCCGAAAAGACATCAGGGCGCAACAGTTCGCCCAATTCCCAAAACAGATCGGGACGGCGTGCAACCGCAGCAATCATCTGACGTTCGGCGTCGGCGTCGATAAACTCGTCGCTCAGGTGAAAGGCTTTCATGGGCTGGATACAAAAATAAAAAGTGGTGACCCTGGTCAGGAATTACAAAAATACTCTGGAATCAAAAAAATGAGAAGCGGTTAGAATGAAGAATTGAGAATGAAGAATGAAGAAGTCAGTACCACCTGCGTCAGCGGGTGGGAGAGGACTGAAGAATGAAAAAGTCAGTACCACTTGCGTCAGCGGGTGGTACTGACTTTTTCATTCTTCAGTCTCAATTCTTGATTCATCTGAGCCAGCCAGTAGCCGGCAATGATGTCATAGAGGGCATGCACGACGATGGCCACCAGCAGCGTCCCGGTCCAACTGGTAACCATCTGGTTGACCAGTCCAAAGCAGGCTGCCACGACCACACCCCGAACCCCCTGCAGCAGGTGAGCCAGCCCAAAGATCAAGGCACTGACCAGCGTTGCCAGCCAGTATGAACCCCAGGCTTGTTGCAAAAGTGAGGTCAGTACGCCGCGAAATGCAATTTCTTCAACCAGTCCTGCTGTGATTGACAGGCCGATAAACCAGGCGAATTCAATTTTGGTGATTGGAATAATGTATTGAATGACGGGATCTTGCGCCGCAACTGGTAAAAAAATCCTCAACAAGATCAAGACACCACTGAGCAGAGTCACAAAAGCCACCAGCGTTCTGACGCTGAGCCATGGTTCTGGAAACAACCCCAACTGATGGGACCAGGCTGTACCAAGCGAAAGCCCAAGTAAAATGAAGAGGATAACGATGGAACTGAGGTAACTTCCCACCCTGGAAAACTGGCGTAGCGCTTCCGGGTCAAGCTGGTTAAACCCTTTCCGGCTTTGATAGGCCATCAGCGGAAGAAACACACAGGTAAAGCCAAAAAAGAACCATTTGATCCCATCTGCCCAGCCTGAGCCTGCCAGCAAAATCAGAGTCCCACTCATTGTTTTTTTGTCCTGCACACAAAAGATCGAAACCTGCCCTGTTTGTTACCAGAGCCTCACGATTTCCCCAGACCATAGTATCCAACCATCTGGCCAGTCGCGAGTCAGTCTCAGGATTTTCTGGCGGCTTCCCCGCGATTCTCTGCAATCACCACAGGTTTTTCTTGATTCGACCAGGATTGTTTTGTATTTTGATTCTCATCCAACCCTAAATAGCAAACTCCTTCAATGGTTTTCGGTCCACGACGGCTGAGTATGGTGCGTTTTTGATGTTTTGCGCGAGCCCGTCCTGTTTGGTGCGGATCGATGATTGGGAAAATGCAGTTAGGGGTTCACTGACTGTTGGTAAGTAAAGGCGACTATGACAGCCCAGGATGCATGGGCCATCACATAAACCCTGATCTTGAAGGCAACGACATCACGCCATTCCTTGATTTTGAGCACGTTTTTTCCAAATGAAGAGCCACCTGTGAACTATGAGACCACATGCCAATCAATTTATCTCGCAACCGAATCAGCAACGGCCAATCAATAAATATGACCTCCGCCGGCAGTTGTACCAGGCCATCGAAAACCAGTTTCAGCATGTTCCCGTGCCGTTGAAACGCAAAATCCAGAAACTCAGCAACAAACAACTTGAACAGGCAATAGATGGAATCCCAATGCGGGATTCAATTGATTCGGTTGTTCAATTGATTCAAACGATGATTGATACCGGACCGCCGCCGCCAATGAGAGAAGGTGACCGGCCTTACTACCCTAAAAACCGGCCTTTTCAATCAGAATCCTCACCTCGACGGGAACCAGAAGCATTCGCTTACCGGGATGATCCACCCTCGCCCCGGCGGCCTCTTTATTTAGAAGTTGAGCCTGAACCAAATGGCAATGTTTCTAAAATTGAAGCCGAACCAGTTGAACGAATTGACATTGAAGTTGCTCCTCAGGTGGTATCACCGCCATCGGAGGAAGGTGTCCAACCATCGGCGGTTTTGCCATCAGTTGCGTATCCACCTCAAGTGGCTGAGGCAAAAAGCACCCATCGAAAAGGGACGGTCATTCCGATCCAGTTAGAAGCATCAGTGATCAACCTTGAAACTGCTTTAACTGTGGCTGCCAATGAGCAAAATCAGCGGGGGCTCCAGTTTCAATTCCAAATGGGAGAAACCGAGTTTATCAGCGCCCAATTCATTGCCCAGCGGGCACATATCCAGAGCCTGGAATCGCGGGTGGCCAAAGCCGTCGAAGGATTTTTTGCTGAGGCCCGGCACATCCTGGATCAGATTTAAGCAGATGAAGTCTTGCGTCAGCGAGGCATCGTGCGAACTTGATACTGGTGACTGAGCCTGTAAATCTCTCAGAGACTGTTTGGGAATTTGGGATTCGGTTTAGCTGCAGGCTCGTCGCTCAGAGGAAAACTTGGGACCCAACACCGGTTCCCTTCCTCGTTTGGGAATGACCTGGCTCTGGTGACATTTCTTCGCCGCGTAGCGGTGGCTGACTTGAGATCGGTGCTTGAGCGCCGGGAATGATCACATGTGGAATCCATCGCCATCACCTGTTTCGCAGGTTAAAATCAAAATTTCGTTGTCGTACTAAGAAGTTCTTCAAGCATCACTGGCAACCAGTCATCTCCGCCAAATCGCTCTTTCCATTTCAGGCTGCGGTTATAGGCCCACTCAATCATTTTTGGTTCTTTGGCTGGAGCCGTGCAGAGGTATTTGGCAAGAGGAGGGATGCCGACCCGCCCAAGGTCAAGCCGGTCAGCATCCCAACAGGTCAACACCGTAATATCGCCCTGGGTTTTGCCACGGCTATGGTCCTGGCAGGCAAGCTGTAACAGCCGAAGGTCATCAGGCGGGAGTTGGTAAAATCGTCCTTGCAACTGGGCCGCAAAAACCGCCGCACGCAACCCATGGTCGTCATCACAGGTGTCTGATTGGCGTTGTGAATCGTGAAGCAGGGCGAAGAGTTCCACCACGGTTGGATTGGCGCCCGTTACTTTGGCCAGCCTCAATCCATTATCTCGGACGCGTGCCCAGTGTGACACGCCGTGGATCCCTCGATGACTCAATTGAAATTGGTGCAGTAAATATTCGATGAGTTCACGTGAAACCATATGCAATCCCTGTCATAAGTTTTCTGAGATATTGCCAGGTCGGTATTGGAAATAAAGGACTTGTCAGTACCACCGCGTGGGCGGGTTTGGGATCAACTCAAGCCCACCCACTGACGCAGGTGGTACTGACTGAGCCGCCCTTCTGATGTGTCTCTAGCACAAAATCCGGTAGCAGCAGGTTGAAAACCAGTCTGAAACCCAATATTGAACCATTTGGATATGTGGCTGCTTCACTCATTTTGTGAACGCGTTCACAACGGGTTAAAATGTTGAAAAAAAGTACTTTAATTGGTCCTAGACCCAAAAGTTCTTCTTCTTTTACATCCAGTTTTCCGCATGGAAAATGAGTTAGCTTCTGGGGTTCATTGATGATCAAACGGAAAACAGAGGAACCTGGAAAAAAGTTAAGGATGTACCAAATTCAATTTCGCGACGTCGCGATGTCGCTCTTTCGCTCCTGCTTCAGCTTTTCAAGCACGTCTTCAAGTGCCCGGATGTAATCCTCAACGGCCACCGCGCTTTTGCGCGACGTCGGTCGCATTTCAATTTGAATGCCCAGTTTGCGTTTCGGGTCAGGGTCACGGTACTGAAATGACATCGGTTTTGGCTTTTCTGGAATGGCTGGTGGTTCAGTCGTCGCAGAGGCTGGTTTTGGTGACTGAAGTGCTGCCAGACGCTTCGCTTCGGTCAGCCGTTGACGCGGCGGCAACACAACCAGTCGGAGCAGGGTTCGGAGTGACAAATTTGGAATCGTCCCACAGATTGTCAAAACTTCTGCTTCCAGGTCACGAGTTCGGAGCCATTGCGCCAGCGCGTCGCGCTTGACGCCCAGGGCTTCGGCGGCTTTTTCCTGGGTTGGAAACTGGTCGGCAATTCGCCAGAATGCCCGTGCTTTGTCTATGACGTGCAGGTCTTCGCGTTGGATGTTTTCAATCAGGGCCAGCAATTGCAGTTGAGCGTCCGTTGCCTTGCGCACCACGACCGGAACCGTTTTCAATCCCAGTTTTTGAACTGCCAGCCAGCGCCGATGACCGGCGATGATCGTGAACGTACCGTCCGGTTCAGCACGGGCCAGGAGTGGCGACAGCAACCCGTGTTCTTTGATGGATTGGGCCAGGTCATCCAGCGAGTCTGGCAAATGGTTTGTCCGGGGCTGGAATGGATTTTCGCGAAGCGTTGAAACGGCAAGGTCCTGGATTGGTTCGTGGCCAGTGACGGGCGGCTCAATCAAGGCTGACAGGGCTGACAACCGCGCTGAAGATACCGAGGTGGGATATTTATTCTTAGCCATGCGCTTCCTGTGTGTGGCGTGATTCCTGTGTGTGAGGGTTGAGTGACTGGAGCACTGCGTCGGCAATCGCTGCCACATCGTCGTTGGCCGGGCAATTTTTATCAAAGACCCGGAGCGGTTTTCGAAACGTGCCCGATTCGATCACGCTTTTGTATTTTCTGAAGGGCGACAGAACCTGATAATGAAACTCTGGGCAGATTTGGGTTCTGAGTTCGTCAAGATGAAATGAGTGAACCTTGAGCCGGGTGTCAAACAGCGTCGGCACGACCCCAAGTACCTTGAGCGCGCCCAGGCCCATATCGCGCCGCCGCCGCTGGGTCTTGGAGATTTCAACCTGGACTTCGGCAAACGATGAGACCGCTTTAAATTCGGTCTGGACTGGAATCAACAACCCATCTGCCGCCAGCAACACCTGGACGGTAATTTCCGAAACACGTGGTGGGCAATCCACCAATATCACGTCAAATTCAGAACGGATTTGAGACAACATGCCGCGAAACCGGGCCGGGTTCTTTTCCTGCATAAGTTGAATTTCACCCGCAATCATCATCCGATTGCACACGCCGAGCGCCAGGTTAAACGGCGTTGAGATGATGTGTGGGAGCAGGTCGGCGTCGGAAATGACAGATTTCCAAAAGGTCTGGTCTTCGGGCAGAACCTGGGAATCAAACCCCAAAAATGAGCCAAGCGTGCCCTGCGGATCGGCATCAATGACCAGAACGCGCTGATTCCGCAAACTGAGTTCATATCCCAAATCGCGGGTCAGCGTGGTTTTGCCGACACCGCCTGCCTGGTTAAAAATCGCAATCAGCATGGGTTGTATCCTTACAGTTTGGTTCGATTGGAAGAGAAGGTCGGGGAACGCTCGAAGTTACCTTCTTTGACAGGCTTGAAGCAAGCTGATTGACAACGGAACCGTGTGTGAAATCGCCTGGTACAACAAGCTGATATAGATTTTCAGAATTAAGAAACCACGGAACACACAGAAACACACAGAAAATAAATCCAACTTCTTCAATACTTTCTGAGATTCAAGCCGAATACAATCCGGGGAAACATTTATCTAAAAAACTATAGCAACTCGCAATCACCGCTTCGCATTTGCAAAAGGCCAAATAATCGAAAAAAGTATTTTCTAAACCCTGAACCCCGAACCCCGAACCCTGAACCCTGATTCTTACTGTTCGGCTTTGAGACGACAGGTGCGCGAAAATGAACAATTGAAGCTGGTTGAACCTGACGAAGCGACCGTTCTGGTCGGGGCGAACTGGTTTCTCAGGTCTGGCACGCTGCTTTCTATACTGGACCTTCCACCTTTTCAATCCAGAGGAACTTCTCATGTCTCACCGCGCTTCGGTACGGCTGTGCCTTGGTCTCGCAACCGCTCTTGTGGTTCAGTTTTCGCTTTCGATTTTCGGACAAATGCTACCAGAGCAGATTTCCAGGGAATCAGCCCGGCTCAAACAAATCGCCACTGAAATTGGATATGAAGATAAGGCTGATCAGGACAATCTGTTGCAGGAGATTGAAACCCTGAACCTGGCAACTCAAAAAGGTCTGGAGCACTATGCGCTCCATCGGTTATACCGTGTCTGGCCAATGACTTCTGCCTATGAAGCCATGAAGGTCAATGACAAGATTGATAACAAAGACCTGGATGGATTTGAAAAACATTGGAAAGCCGCTGGGGTTGAGTTAACCGAGCAGGAAAAACAGGTTTCATTGAAAAAGCTGGCAACCCAGCCGCTCCTGGTACGGGCGCTTGGTGAATCGGCGTTGACTCAGGTTCACCCTTTGTACCAGTCAAGTGAATTATTTGGCCAAAATACGGCCCCAATTTATGGACGTCATTACCTTGGGTTGGCTCAAGGGAATCTGACCTTCACACTGTTTTGTCAAAACCTCAGTTTGCCAAAACCTGGCCCGTCACCCGCGCTTCGCTCGTTTGCGCCAGAACTCAAAAAACTTGAAGCCCAGGTCATCAAAGACTATAGCCAGCCTGAATCGAAAGAATTCAACAATATCTACATTGTGGCCAACGTCACCTTGAAGCAAGCCTGGGACCTCGAAAAAGAAAAACGCTACGCCGGAGAGTTGTTCCAGTTGCTTGAAGCCACCCGTGTGATGGGGTTTGTTGCCGCCAAAGCCAAAGACCCGCAGCCGCTGGCCGACCAGCAAGCCCAGCTTGCGCAGTGGAAGCAACGGCTCAAAACCGCCCCTGGCGATCAGAGTCTTGGATTGATGTTTCTCGAACAGGCCGAATATGTGCAGGGTGTTTTTTCCAAATCCAACAACCCTGACGATCTCCGACGGAGCACGGCGGTGCTGGAGCATGTGTTGCCGCTCTATGCGTTGCTGTTGAAAGTAAAAACCACATGAAAATTTTTCAGGGATTGATTCTTATCCTGGGCCTGCTCTGGTTTGGCACAACCGCCATCGCCCACCCACCACAAACAAAGGCGAAAAAAGCAAAATCCGCCGTTCTGACCGTGACGCTGGTCCGCTGGCCATACACCTGAGGGCTCTCTGACCCGGCAAGTTTGCTGGTCAAAGATGTCGTCAACCGGTATCCCGGAAAAGCCGAATTTGTCAGCCTCGATTGGGGAAATTCCGAACTCCCCAAACGCTATGGCATCACCAAATATCCAGTGGTGTTTGTCGGTGATGTGCTGGTTGCCAAACCCGAAGACTTTGGCGGATGGGGCGTGACCGAGTCCAAATATGGGCCCATCAGCGATAAAGCCAACCAGGAGCGATTTAAACAGGATCTGGCCCGAATGATTGATATTCTGCTGGCCAATCCCAATCAGAAACCGCTGGTCAAAAAAGTCGGCGCCACCTCAAAAGAACTGACGGTGCTGCCTGACTTTGACTGGAAAGACATAGACGGCCAGCCACTCAAATCAAGCGAACTGGCCGGGAAAATTACGATTGTTGAATTTTGGGCGACCTGGTGCCCGCCTTGCCGTTCGACGCTAAGCTGGCTCGGAGAACTCAAAACTGAGCATCAGGGCCAGCTCAACATTGTCGGGATTGCGATTGATTCTGAAGAAGCCAAAATCAAGGAAATGACCGAAAAGCTCCGGCCTTCGGTCCATATCGTCAACGGTTCAAAAGATCGAATTTCAAAATTTGGCACTATTACCAGCGTTCCGACGCTCTATGTGTTTGATCAAAATGGAAAGCTGGTGCAGGCGTTCTATGGCGCACCGCCGGACCTCCACGCCAAGATCAAACGGGTGTTGGAACAGTTGTGAGCCAGTCAGTGCTACCTGCGTAAGCGGGTTGGGAAATGAGGCCCATCCACTTACGCAGGTGGTACTGACTTCTTCCCCATGGCTCCAATGGCCTGATAATCGGCAATGGCTTCGGCCAGGAGCACCGGAGGAACGTCTTTGAGATCCATCCGGGTGCCCTTGCGTTCGTGTTCAAGCTTGCGTCGGAAGCTTAATCCGGCAAGCGTGACGTCGTGGTCTTCAAATTTTCCGCCTGAGATTTCACCGGTGATGCCATCAAACTCAATCACAACTTCGCACTCAATCGCCCGAAGGCGGCGGAAATATTCAGTATAGGTTCGTTCAAAATCAGCCGCACCGCGAGCATAGCCTGATTTTTCGGCTTTGGTGCGGAGTTTACTGGCTTTGATCACGTAGCCGTCGCAGGTTGTCCAGGCTTTGCTGGTTGCCTGTTCAGACGTGAGCGTTACAGGAGGATTGAGAAATTGCGGGAACAGGGGCTGGATTTGGTAATCCGCCAGATGCTGCTGCCACTGGTGGGTCAGTTCATCGCCAACCGTGACGCGATGGGCCAGCCGGACGTGATGGGCTGGGTCGAGCACAACCGCTTCATCCTGGCAATCGGTGAGCGTTCCGTCTTCGAGTGGGCGAAAGGTCGTGACCAGGGTTTCGCCATCATACAGCGCCCAGACCAGACGCTGGCAACAGCGGCCTAAAACCGGATGCTGATTGAGAAAGGCATGCCATTCATCGGCTCGCCAGCTTCGCTGGGTGCACATCGCTTCATACAGCCGGGCTTGCTGGCTTTCAACAATGGTTTTGAGCTGTTTTTTGGCATCGGAATAGAGTCTTTTGGCTTCTTTGGCCAGTTCTTCAGCATCATCTTTCTTTGGATCCGGAAGCGCCTTGAGAATTTTGCCAGTTGCATCAGTCAAAACCAGTTGCAGGTTTTGATCAATCCGCAAGATGAATTGCTGGCTGCCAAAATCAAGGGTGAGTTCCGGACCGTCTTCAAACCCGGCGGTGGGAACAGTTCGGTCCGCCAGTTCATCCACGGTCCAGCCTTTGCGGTCAGCCAGCGCCTGCACTTGCAGCGCGGCTTCTTCGCGAATGGTTTTGACCCGGAAGCGACCCGAAACAGACAGGAGCAACTGGACGGATGCCGTGTCATCCACCCAGGCCAGCATTTGCACCAGGGCTTTGCATTGAGCCAGCCGGTTGCCGTGAAAGGTATTGAGAAACCGCTTCACAACGGCGGCGGCTGATTGGCCAACACAGGCAGCGGCGACTGCCAGAATGCCCCGTTCTTTCAACGCACTTCCTTTGAATTGTTTGGCCAGATCCCTCCGGTATTCAGGGAGGTAACTATCAATTTGCGCTTGAGTCCAGTGGCCAGCCACCAGTTGCTTGCTATATTTTTCGACTTGTTGTTCGAGTTCTTCCGGGGTATACGCGGGCACGGTGTCCTGGGCAATCCAGGCTTCAAGGATAAACTGCCCCAGCGCCTGTCGTTCAGCCAGTTCAATCAATCCAGCATAGCGCCGCAGAATTGGCCCTGGCTCGGGAGTTCCCTGCTTATTGGCCTGGACCAGCCACCACGTCACAATTTTTGGATCAATCAACTCTCCCGTATCAGACCAGTGAAGTGCCGGAAGCTGGTCAAAAGGGAACCAGGAGAGTACATCCGGAATCCCTTTCTTCAGTCCATCATTGGCTTCGGCCATCAGGCCATCGCGGTTGAGGAATTCATCCACGGAAGCCCCAAGTTTTTCGAGTGCCGTCAACAGCACACCCCGCCCAGCCTCTGATTTTTCCTTACGGAGCAACGACTTGAGCGGCTCGATTGCTTCAGGACGGTTGAGTCTTCCCAACCATTCAGCCGCCGCCTGCCGGGTCGTCAGGTTTTTGTCTTCGAGCGCCTCCAGGAGCTTCTCAAGGGTTCGGGGCTGTGACTCCAGGCATTGTTGAGCCAGCGGGCGTTCCAGTTTGCTCGTGCCAAGTGCCGTTTCCCACAAAACCGGGAGCAAGGATTGGGGTGGCATTGGAAAGATTTGTAAGACCTGCAACGCATTTCGACGGCGGCAGGCCTGGTCGTGTTCGACGCCGTAGCCACTCAGGACTTTCTTTGGATTAAACACATCCTCAAGCAAATGAAGGTTTTCCGCAAAGTAGGGCCAGACAGCTTCCGGCTCATACCGGAAAATATCGTACCGGTTCCAGCCGCCTTCGGCGTGAATGATTGTGCCGCCGACTCGATTGGGGTCAACGCCGACGGCTTTCACCACGGCGGTCAGTTGTCGCAGATCAAATGCCGGCGAGTGCGACTGGCGATAGGTATCGAGCAAGGCTGCCCCATATCCTTCAGGATGAAACAGTTCTTCGGTGTCACGATACCGCAGGGTAATGTTATCGGTCATTACCAGAAGCCGAATGACATGAATCAGATGCGTGTGTGGATGACTGACAAATTGATTGAGTATTTTATGAAATTTTTCCCAGTCGCCGGGCCAGACCATTGTTTTCTCAAGCACCCCACGCGTCCCCTGAGCGAGGGTTTCGATCAGTACCTCAGGTTTGGGGCGTTTTACCTCTTTGCTGGTAAAGGGAATGATATCAACCAGAATTTTTTCAAGTTCCGGTGTCAATGGAACATTGACCTCAACTGGCGGTAACGGCGGGATGAAGGGAAGCTGAGCCGCTGACTCAGGCTGAAATACCTTGATATAGGTATCGAGTTGGGCCTGCACTTTGGCCTCAGTGGTCTGGTTCTTCCAGTCAAGCAGCGTTGGATGTGCCTGGGTTCCAGCCAGATCCACCAGCAGCTTCAGACTCTGGAGTTGTTCGGCTGCCTTTTGACTGCCAAAGTGAGCTTTGAGCCAGTCCACGGCTTCCGGGTTCGCATTTTGAAGTACCGCCACCGCCAGTTCACGCACTTTTTTCCCACCTTTCAGCGCGAGCCCAATGACCTCCGTCAAAATGCCCGAAAGTTTGATGGTGTGAGTATCCAGAATTGTAAGCGCCAGGACATTTTGGGCTTGATGGCTGCTGCTCAAGGCTTCCCGAATTGGCTCAGGGTGGTGGGCGCAATAATCGGCAAAACCAGCCAGGGCCTGGCACATTTCAGAAATATTGGTTTGCGGAGAGTCCGGATTGGCCAGAAAGGCGAGCCGCGCAATGTAATCTGGCTGGTGCCCGGCTAAAACACACAGTTGGGCAACGAGTTCTGCTTCGAGTTTGGGATTTTCGCGAACAGTTGGCGCCAGATAGGGGGCACCTTCAACCAGTTGATATAAAAAGCAATCCAGGTAGTCGGTTTCACCCAGCCGGGCATAAATAAATTGGCCTGGAAAATCAGTGTGGGCCAGACGGCTATACACCAGAGCCAGTCGAAGGAAAAATTGGGGCTCTCGCACTTCTACGGTTCGGAAGAATTTTCCTCGGCGCTGATGATAGGCCGTCGTCAGTTGGAGTGCGTTCCCCCCGCCTTTCACGCTGGAGAGTTCGTCAATGATCGTGGCGGGTTCGCCGGTTAATAGATACGACATGAGCCGATCAGGTAAATCAACTTGAAGTTTCGATAAAGGTTTAAAATCAGCACGCAAGAGTTTTTCCATTGATTCAGACAACACCACCGCTGGTCCACTGGCTTTTTGAACGTGAGACATAGTGAAATTCCTTTGATCAAATGGGCTATGTGCGGGAAAATCAAAATCTTGGATTTTTCATTACCTGGTTATAGGATTTTGGAAAATTCGTCAAGCAGATTTTTATCCATCAGGTGATATCGGCACTTCCTCATACCAGATTTGGCTTTGGTCTTCTAAAAAATTGCTGGCAATCAACAGAGGATCTTCATTTCTGAAATTCCAGCGTTTCCAATCTGATCAAGGAATGTCACAATGCGTCGCCTGCGCTTTCGTCACAGGCTTCCCCCCGGTATCACTCAGTTCATCAGTCAAAGAAACCCACTTATGAACGAAGACCCATCGGGACCGCCTCCCGCGATTTCATTTCTGATTTTTTTTAGTATGGTGGCAGCCGTCGCCGTGATTGGTTCTTTTTTTTCTCCTGGCCAGTGGTATGCCAGCCTGATCAAACCTCCGTTGACCCCACCAAACTGGATCTTTGGCCCGGTCTGGACGACGTTGTATCTGTTGATTGCCATTGCCGGGTGGCAGATTTGGGAACTCAAGCGCTGGCCAGACGCGCTGAGACCGCTTGGAATTTGGTGGGTACAACTGATTCTCAATTGTCTGTGGTCCTGGCTGTTTTTCGGTCTTCATCAGCCCAAACTGGCGTTTGTGGCAATTATCGTGCTGTGGGTTAGCATCCTGGCCAATGTGATTGTTTTTGGAAAGATCAAACCATCTGCCGGGCTGCTCCTGGTGCCGTATCTATGCTGGGTTGGATTTGCTGGCTGGCTCAACTTTATGTTCTGGCAATTAAACCCTTAAACATGAAGGAGCACCGTGAAAACACTCCTTTTGGTTTACAATGCCGCCACCGGGCTGGGGAATGCGCTCCTTGATTATGCCCATAAAGTGTTGTCTCCCACGACCTACCCCTGTCATTTGTGCGCATTGACACATCATCATTTTGGCCCGACCCAGGCCTTTCAAGAATTTCTCAAGACCAGTCCATTCAAGCTTGAAATCCTTCACAAAGATGAGTTTGAATCAGCCTATCAGCAGTCAATTGTGTATCCGGCCATTTTGTTCAAACCTGAGAATGGTCAACTTCAACTGATTTTCTCATCCGACCAGATTCGCACCTTCAAGACTTTTGAAGAACTCCGAAGCGCGTTGGGTGAGATTGATTTCAACCAATTTATCTGACCACTGCCTATGCCAGCTTTCGAGCTATCCATTGCCGTTGAATCAGCCACCTCGCCCGAAGTGATCCGGTTGATTCAAGAACTTGATCAATATCTCATAGCTTTATACCCGGCGGAGAGCAACCATCTCCTTTCAATTTCCGCCTTAAACGACCCGGCGGTAACACTTCTGGTGGCAAGATATGACGGGAAAGCGATTGGGTGCGGGGCGCTGCTGCGGACGGCTCCGGGCTTTGGCGAGGTGAAGCGGATGTATGTAGACCCAACCCAGCGTGGTTTGGGACTTGGGAAAAAACTTCTGGCCGCCATCGAGGAAACGGCTCGTCAAGAGGGCATTCACACCCTGCAACTTGAAACGGGCATTCATCAGCCCGAAGCGATTGGCCTCTATGTAAAAAATGGCTATCGCGAGATCGAACCCTTTCGCGAGTACAAACCGGATCCGCTCAGCCGGTTTTTTGAACGGAAGCTGGACTGAAAAAACCAGGGCTGAGGGCAATCGAAGGGATGAGGGATGAGGGATGGGGGATGAAATAAAACCAGGTCTTCAGCCCTGAGCCCCAAGCCCCATCCTCATCACCGGCGAATGAGTGGAATGCCAAACATCGCCAGGGCAAAGAGTCCCAATGCCACGACCCAGTACCCAAGGCTTGCGAGAATCGTCACTTTCCCCGCCAGACCCGAAATTGAATTTGGAAAGAATCTGTCACACAAAATTCCGATGAGCGGCAGTGCCTGTAAGCCGTGAAGGCCAATGAAATGGGCAATGCGGAGGTCTCCGCCACGGGTGCTCCAGTTCACCAGTGGAAGGCCCGGTCCACCATCTGGCACGCCGACACTGTGGGCAAGCTGGCTGGCCATTACAAATCCTTCGAGACTGGCAACGACAAACAGCAGCAGACCCAATCGCAATCCCCACAAAAATCCGGCAGGAAGACTCAGATTGTCCTGAAACGCTTTCCAGGCCAGATATCCGACCAGGATGGTGTTGATCGTAATGGCAATTCCCATCACGTTAAACATCAGTGCATTCACTGGCGAAGTAATATTGAAATGAGATTGCACGCCGCGACTGGCCTGAACCGTAAGAATCACCGTTTCAAGCGCAAATAAAACCCAGGTCAGCCAGACATACCGGCTTTCAGCCGGGGCAGAAAATCGAAAGTATGGAAGCAGCCAGGCCAGCGTGCCGAGGAAAATCCCGATTGAGGTGGCAAATTTGAGTGGTTTGATCCAGAGGTTGATGCCCATCACCTGCCGCGTTTCAAACGGCATCAATCCAAGAAAAAGAACGGCCAGCACGAAATAGCCAATCGCTGAATAAAAGAGGACCGGGCTGCGTTGAGCAATTGAGAACAGGGTATCCATCATAGGTTTGGTTCGTGATTCCAGGGGGAAAGTCACACTTGATTCTGAAACCGAAAAACCAGGGGATGGTCTCATCGCTGAACTATCTGAGTTTACTTGGTTTAACATATAAAAACACCTTTCGGGTTAATGAGTGCCAAACGGTTGAGTTTGAAATTCGGGGGCCAGTCGGTTGTGGATAGCCATCGTAACCAGGTAAGCGACAAAGCCAATCGGACCAAACATCAAGGTAAAAAAGAGGATCGGCGAGATCAAAAACGGAGAAAGTTTGCGGCTCCGGCTATCCAGATAAATCCACCGGCCAACCAGCAGGTCAAACGCCAGGTAGTGAATCCATCCGACAGTTGCGCCTCCTTCAGATCCAAGCAACACCATGATTGATTTCAACGTGGGTTGAGCCACAATCGGAAAAACAACCGGAATTTTTGGGGCAATCAAGACCAGGTACATCACAGCCGGTACGGCGGCCACCAGTGGGGATTGCATGATGCGTTCGGTGACTTTCCATTTTGGGAGAAACATCATCAGCGCCCAGAAGGGCAACACCGTGTATCCGCTCAAGGCGAAAAGTTGTTCCATAGAAAATTTGGCTCCTGAATTCAAACAAGTCTATTTAAAGTAACGCTGTTAACTAAAAGGCAAAAAATTAGTAGTCAGTAGTTGATGAGTCAGTAGTCAGTAGTTGATGAGTCAGTAGTCAGTAGTTGATGAGTCAGTAGTCA
>CAZXCE010000033.1:13577-27035 GCA_964639175.1 uncultured Clostridia bacterium | reverse complement strand
GCCAA
The DNA here is from genome assembly GCA_964639175.1 of uncultured Clostridia bacterium. Classification (GTDB taxonomy): domain Bacteria; phylum Acidobacteriota; class Blastocatellia; order Chloracidobacteriales; family Chloracidobacteriaceae; genus JACQXX01. Next base: position 27,030 of record CAZXCE010000033.1, on the reverse strand, counting down.
ACGGGTCAAATAGTTTTCAAACATCGGGCTGAAGATACTCGGGCTGAAGAATATGGGCTGAAGACGTCGGCCTCACCTCTTCCGCCCAAATCTTCGGCCCATTTTTTCAGCTCAAGAACAGATGATTTAACTCGTCCGGGTAAAACTGATTGGAGCTGAAGTTTTTCCATCCGGATTTCTTACCACTACCTTTACTGTTGTTCCCACCTTTACCAGCTTCTTCAATTTGAGTCCTCCAGGTGTACTTTTGGCTTTTTTCGAGACCGTCAACTGGCTTCCAGATACGGTAAGCGGATAGCTTTCCGTGCCGTTGACCACCAGTTGTGCATTCGGCTGGATAAAAGTACCTGTGGCATCAAGGACAAATGCACCGCCCGAAAATGTGAGGTTACGGATGACCGGCAGGCTGGTGCCGACTGGTTGAGAACCTGAACTCGTTTGACCGTCGGCATAAACACTCTGCGCCACATACACAAAGTTGCTTCCCAGGGTTGTCGAAAGCACGTCCGAAAATGATGCTACAACCCCAATTTGGCCAATCAGGTTTGCCTCGCTTGCGATCTGTTCAGCCGTGGGGAGCGGCTGTCCTTCGGGTGGCTGAACAGTACGGAAAAGGTTAAATCCAATCAATTGAGGCGACTCCTGGCGTGTCGGGAACTGGATGGTTGAGCGTTGGGCCGTGGCCACAGATTCAAGGCTCAGCTCTGGGGGGGCAATCGCACCTGAAGATGGCAACTTAACCGTACCATTCACGCGGATCAATGAATCGGATGGGGAAATTGTAAAATTCGAAGTGGTTGTGGTCGTGCCAGAAGGTGTCGTCACGCTGATCAACCCGGTGACGGCTGGTGGCACCACGGCTCGAATTCGCGTTTTGGAAAGCACCGCGAAGAGCGCCGTGACCCCACCAATTTGAACCTGAGTAGCGCGCAGGAAATTATCTCCATTGATAGTAATCGGGGTTCCAATTTGCCCTGTCGTGAGAGAGATACTCTCAATGATCGGCTGAGTTGGGAGTGCTTCCTGGTTGATTGTAAAATTCCCATCTGAACTATCTGAAATGGACGCCCCTGAGGCTGCCGTGGCAGTAATCTGAACCCGTCCCTGATCAGTTTCGATGTCAGGGACCGTCCATTGGAATGACTGTGCCGTTTTGAGCAAGCCGGCGGCGATGGTGAGGGCAAATGACTGACCGCCGTCGGTCGAGAGCCTGAGTTCCTGCTGAAAATCAAGGTCCGTCGCTGACGACTGCCAGCTCACCTCCGTCGTCTGATTGGCGGCCAGGGTTTCGCCGCCATTAGGGCTTATAACCTGTACGGTGAACGGCAGCGGCAGCGGCGGCAATGGTGTTTCGAGTCTGAACAATCCTCGACCATTGGTTCCAACCAGAGTGGTTAACACCCGCTCTTCCTGTCGTTTTTGTCCGCGTGGAACCGTTGCAAACGCATCTGTGTCTTGCACCTTTGAGAGCACATCTGGTGTCGGGAGATTTCCCACTTGACTTGACCAGTCTTTTCCACCATTGGTGCTTGTAAAAGGACCACAGCTTGTCGCCACAAAGAGTTCGTTCGGATTTTCTGGATTGGCACCGATTTGATATACGGAGCATCCAGTCGGGAGCGACAAAACCATACTGAAGGTGAGACCTCCATCAGTGCTTTTCGAGATGGTTCCACCTCGAAGCCGGCTCTGTGGGGTCACCGCCGTGCCGGTAAAAATGGTATTTGGGTTACGTGGATCCGTCAGAATGGACCAGATACTGCCAACCCCCGAACCTGATTGCCCGGTTGAACTGAAAGTTCGACCTTCATCAGTACTTTTCATCATCCCGTCACAATTTGTACCAACAAAAACCGTTTTCGGTTGCGAGTTCGACACGTTGGTGTTGTAGACGCTGCACCGAAATGGATTTCCAGTTGACGGAATCCAGGTTTTCCCGCCGTCGGTGCTTTTCTGAATTCCCACGCCAAAACTTTGACCTGCATAAAGTATGTTTGAATTGTCGGGGTCAACCACAATATTCCGGACGTGTTTGCTGGCCAGTCCTTCATTGATTGACTGCCAGGTTTTTCCGTTATCTGTGCTTTTAAACGCGCCGGCGCTCGGGCTATCGCTGTTTGGGTTGTAGGCCCCGGCATAAATGGTATTTGGATCTTTGGGATCAACTGTAATGGTGAGTGGTGCTGAGGTATCAAGTCCGTCGCCTGGTAATTGAATCTGCATCCAGTTCATACTGTCTTCGCTGCGGAACAGCTTGCCGTTTCCCACCATTGGATTTTGCCCAGATTGATGCTGAACTCCAGATGTTCCGGCGAAGTACGTTTTTTTCCCATCTTTGTCAGTTGATATTGTGATAGCCCACACAGACTCGCCATCCAACCCGGAAGGCTTCCAGTCTAGATCTTCATTCGGAACAACAACAATTTGTTTTTGCGCAACGAGTGACTCAATAGGTGTCGATTGTTTGGCAGATATGTGCCAGGCTCCAGCAGTAAGACACCCTGTTCCAATCAGAAAGCACAAAATACCAAATCTTTTCAGATCTATCGTTTGCATAAATGGCTCCTTTGCGGCGGGAATCAAAATCAGGCTTGTTTAATCTGTCTGGGCAAAATATGAGCCAAAGTTTATAGGTCAATGTGATCTGGAGCGGCAGACTTTCGGGAGACAGGATGGTTGAGTGAAAAATCCAGATGGTACTATCGCCCGCATGTCTGAATCTATCCTCAGTTCCATTCCAAAATATGAAGTTGTGGTGGTTGGCGCTGGCATAGCCGGGTTAACGACGGCAGCGTTGCTCCAAAAAGAAGGAATTCAAACGCTTTTGCTTGAAGCCCACGATAAAGTTGGTGGCTGCGCCGGGTATTTTTTTCACAAGGGATATACCTTCGATGCGGGGGCCACTGTCATCATCGGACTTGATCCAGAGGGGCTGCATTCCTATGTATTTCAACAACTTGGAGTCGCAGCGCCTGAATCCACTTTGATTGAATGCGTGACGGTTCATCTTCCTGACCGAACGGTGAACCTGTGGCACGATCAAGGGAAATGGGAGCGCGAGCGAGTCGAACGATTTGCCCGCACCCCTGACGAAGCCCGCCGACTGGCTGACTTTTGGAAACAGGTGGATACGACGGCTGATGTGCTCTGGCAAATGACGGCAAAGCAGCCGGTGTTGCCAATTCGAGGCATTCGAGATTTGATCTCCAATCTGCGCCTGGTTTCGCCTGATGTGCTATGGATTTTGCCAACCGCTATCTCCACGTTTGATGACATTCTGCGCCGCTATCAATTGAGTGATCAGGCTGAACTCCGAGCTTTTTTGGATGGCTTGCTCCTGATTACCACCCAGGAAACTGCCGAGCGGGCACCGTTTTATAATGCTGCCGCGGGCATTGATCTCTATCGGCATGGAATTCGGCGAGCCAGAGGCGGGATGAAAACACTGGTCCGAACACTGCTGGAAGCCTATCGAAGCCATGGCGGTACCATCAAATTTCGTCAGAAAGTCACCGAAATTGAGCCTCGGTCTCAAGGCGGATATGTGGTGAAAACCCGTGAAGGGCTCATGGTTGAGGCGAAAAGGGTGGTCGCCAATATTCCGGTTTGGAATGTCCCGCAGCTTGTCAAAGCCGATCTGGATGCCAGTTTTTCCCGTGCCCTGAAAAAGGCTGATGTTGGTTGGGGCGCCTTTACCCTGTATCTCGGAGTTGATGAGTCGGTTATTCCCCCAGACAGTGCGCTCAATCATCAGGTGCTGCAGCGTTATGGCGAGCCGTTTAAGGATGCCAATAGTTGCTTTCTCTCGCTGAGTGAATCAGGTGATCTGCGTTCGGCCCCGGCAGGGAAACGAACGCTCGTGGTCTCGACCCACACGGAAGTCAGTACCTGGTATGGTCTCTCACTCGAAGACTATACCCGGCGCAAACAGGCATTGACCGAACAGACGCTGGCAGCCATCCGAAAAGTCTTTCCAGATATTGATCGTGGACTTGAAGTTGTGCTTCCGGGGACGCCAGTCACCTTTGAAAATTACACCAGCCGTGAACGAGGGATGGTTGGTGGATTGCGAACTCAGCTTACCAACAGCAACCTGCTGGCAATTTCATCAGATATTGGACTCAACGATTTCTGGCTGGTCGGGGATACCACGTTTCCTGGACAGGGAACGATGGCCTGTACCTTGAGCGGGATCAATGCCTGGCGGGATATTTGTAAGAGGCGTTAGTCAGTAGTCAAATGTTAGAGTTTAGAATTGTTGGTTAAGTGTATATAGCTGTATTTGAATGATTTATCCTGATATGTTTTCGTGACTTGACCCGATTTTTCTCATGACCTCTGACCGGGAAAAACAAAATGCCAGCTTCCTTTTTTCTGGAGAGCTGGCATTTTGCTTTTGCCTGGAGATGGAATTCAGAAAGGAGAATTCTTCCAGAGTCATCCAAATGTGAAATCAGCAGGTTGTCTTTCTTAAGGTAGCTTCGTAGTTCAAAAAACAGCTTCGTGAACTACTGACTCCTGACTACGAACTGATTTTAAAACACAAACCGGGCGGCCAACTGGAACTGGCGAGCGCCGAGGCTGGTGAGTGGTGCTCCGAAATCGCGGTTTGGCGCGATGGTTGGAACGCCTTGAATCACGGCAAACAGGAACTGGTTGGTATTGACCGTTCCGACGTTAAACCGGTTGAAGAGGTTAAAGCCTTCAGCAAAAAACTGGAGGCGGTATTTTTCGGTCAGATTGATCGTGCGGGTCAGACGCATATCAACATTCACAAATTTATCAGTTGTGAACACGTTGCGGCTGGTGCCAGGTGCACGGTCAGTTCGGGCATTGCGGTCACCGTTGAGGTCGCCGCCGACAGTGGCCGAATATGGCCGTCCGGCAGTGGCCGTCACGATTCCGCTCAGTGACCAGCCATCCAGGATGGCTTTGGCAACCGGGTTGCTGAGGTTGCGGGCATAGGCCAGATCCCACGAATAGCTCAACACAAACCGGTGGCGGGTGTCTGATTCCCCATCGCCGCGTTCATTGCCGAAATTGAGTGGGTCTTCCAAATTCTTGGCGTCATCGGCTCCGACAACAACTGAAGTTTGATCTGGTTTGTTGTCAATTGCATGTGACCAGGTGTAGGAAATCAATCCCTGGAAGTTCTGGCTAAACCGTTTGTTGAGGGCAACCACCAGGCCGTGGTAGATCGAATCGCCAGTGCTTTCAAACTGGGTCAGGCGATCAAACCGGGTGGCTGGACGGAGTCCATACCGTGGAATAAACAGCGTTCCGGTCAATGTTCCCAGCGGCTGACCGTTGGCAAAATTGATGGCGGTGCTGCTTCGGACGTTGACCAGTTGTGAGACTGGTGAACTAAAGTTGATGTCCCGGCTCCGAGATTGGCGCATGCCACGAACTGTCAACCAGGAAACTGACAGCGACAGGTCCTTGGTCAATTCACGCTCAATCCCAAAGCTGCCCTGATGGATCATTGGGTCAACATAGTCTTTGGCAAAGAAGAACAACGCCGGTGTGGCCGGCACCCCGGTGGTTGGTGGGGTGGTGAAGTTCCCTGGATAGGTGGGGACGTTATCGCCAAAGAAATTCAATGTCCGAACACTGATCCCATTTTGAGTATGGCCAGTGCCGAGCATAATGGATGGGGTGCGGCCATAGAAAATGCCATACCCGCCACGGATGACCGTTTTGCCTCCATCGTCAAACGGTTGCCAGGCAAACCCGAGGCGTGGGGCAAAGTTATTGGTATCCTGGTTAATTCCCTTGGTTGAAATGTTGAGTGCCGCCAGTTGTGGATCTGCATTGGCCACAGGTGGTTCAGCTTTGCGCTGAACGTCATAGCGGACACCCAGATAAAACTTCAAGCGTGGGGTAACTGACCAGTCATCCTGGAAGAAAGCGGCAAATTCATTGCTGTTTGGGCGTGAAATCGGGCCGTTGGTTCCATCACCGGCAAATGCCTGACGGTACCCGCCAGATGGCTTGCCATCGGCAAAGTCGGCATAGCTGGTAAAGCTATACACCCCGGTGAACAGGCCAGGGAAGAAGTTGAAAATCCGATTGATGACCACATCCACCCCAAATTTCATATTATGAGCGCCACGCAGGTATGACATGGTGTCAATAATCTGAAACCGTTTTTCAGTGGTCTCGCGCGGACTGAAGTTGTTGCGTCCGAGTGCCAGAATTGGAACGCCACCCTGGCGGATATCGGCTTCAGGTGCGGTGCTGTTGGACTGACCTGGTTCTTTATCACGGGAGAAGAGCACCCGTAATTCATTGATCAGGTTTGGCTTGACGATGGTGGTGAACTGATTGGTTAAGGTATCAGTTGTCACCAGCGAGTTGCCGGTGTGTTCAAACGCGCTCTGTGGACCTGAGTTTTCCAGGTTGGTCCCGGTGAAGTTCTGACGGTTATAGCGAACCGAGTACTGGTTCTTGTCATTGATCCGCCAGTCAACTTTGCCGATAAACACATCCTGGTTAAATTGCCGGTTATAGGTGCCGGTAAAGGCGCGCAACTGATTGGCCACGGCCTGGGAAACCGGGTCATTTGGAACGGGAACTCCCAGAATCACGGGTTGTGGTTCGGTGTTGCGTTGTCCGTCATAATTAAAGAAGAAAAAGGCTCGATCTTTGGCAATTGGCCCGCCCAGCGTGGCTCCAAATTGATAAATCCGGTTGCGTGGCTTGGCGCGACGAGCTGCTTTTGCAATCGCATCTTCAGCGTTCAGTGATCGGTCACGGAAGTAAATATTGGCATCACCGTGAAATTCATTGGTGCCCGATTTGGTCACCACATTGATCACCGCCCCACCAGCCCGGCCAAATTCAGCCGAGAAAGAGTTGGTGTTGACCTGAAATTCACGAACTGAGCTTTGGCTAAACTGGTATGGACCACGTCCAGACCCGGTTCGTCCAATCGTCTGTCCAAAGAAGGTGTTGTTGTTGTCAGCACCATCAATGAGCAGGCTGTTGGCTGTTCCGCGCAAGCCCCCAAAGGAAATATCACCGCCGCGTGGATCGGTGTTAACGCCTGGGGTTAACCGTACGAACTCCAGAAAGTTACGGCCATTGACTGGTAATTCGCGGATGGCACGATCATTGACGTTGGCTGATTGCTGGGTACGGGTGGTTTCAACAATGGACGCCGCATCAGCGGTGACATTGATGATTTCTCCACCTGATGAACCAACTGTCAATGAGAAGTTGACGATGGAAGTTCTTCCAATCAACAACTCAGTTCGGACAGTTTGAGGTGCAAAGCCCTCCACTTTGATTGAGATATCATAGGTTCCGACATCAAGTGCCGGGATCCGGTACACTCCATCTTCGGCGGTTGTAACTTCACGCTCCAGACCGTTTTGAATGTTTTTGACCGTGACGGTGGCGCCGGCCACCACAGCACCGGTTGGGTCCGTCACTGTTCCTTCAATCGCCCCGCCGGTGGCACGTGCCTGCGCCAACGTCGGAGCTACTGCTGCCAACGTAATCAAAAGCGCAGCAGCGATGTAATGGAGTAAGTTCCCTTTCCAGTTACTCATACAGAGAGTCCCTTCCTGGGTTAGATATGGGCCTCTAATTGATTGATAGGGCCCTATAAATGAATTCCGCTCGTTGCCGTGTGGTTTAACCAGGCACAACGCCTGATAAAGCCGGTACAATCGCGGATAAACTCGACGCAACCCAAAGTTGCCTTTCAGCCAGCCAGTTTGTGACCGGTGGGGAGAAGTGCTGTCGCCCACCGCGCACGTTGAAAACGATACTGACTGGCAAGACGCCTTCGGCCTGCGTCGCAAAAAAGAGCGTTTAGTTACCAAACACGTGTAAATTTGGCTTGAACTTTGGACAGTTTCTGCAATTTTGGTGAGAGTGAGATCCTCCAGTGGGATTGAGAATAGAATCGAAGTTGATCTCTGGAGTAACCATGGAACCTGGTTAAAGGGTGTGTAGATGGGAATAATTATAGTGCCCTTCCAGTGAAACGCAAGTCCGTAGATAAATGACGTGATTGGGTTTTTTCAGTTATTCTTCAGATTTTTGAAGTTGTTGACTGGACAACTCGATACCAAACAGGCAATAATGTATCTCGTAATCAATTACGATTCCCTCAACGATTGATCCAATCCTGATCACCCTACCCCCATCCACGCTTACACTCAACTCTGCTGTTCTTGACTTTGCAGAAGGAGGTTGATCTATGCCAGGTCTCCGCTTTGTTTCCCGCGTTGCCTTGTGTCTGGTCGTGTTTCTCTGTGGTTTTTCGGGTGTTTCTGCCTGGGCGCAGGACCTTAAGAAAGTCAGTGAAGAAGCCACCAAGCTACTCCATAAAGATGGCTTGCCAGCGGCTTTCCCCTGTTCCCTTGATCGTCAACCGGGAATTGGGCAATTTCTCAAAGAAAACAAAATTTCCCTCAACTATCGAGCTGATGGAGCGGTTGACCTGGTTTTGCAAAAAGACAGCAATCGCGTTCTGGCGACGATTGATAAGACCGTCAATCGGGTGAAATTGGGGTATATCTATACGGTCGAGCGAAATTCGACGACCTCGATGTTGTCATCAATGCCGATGGGCGGGAACTCAGGGGGAGGATCGGAAGTACTGCTGGCCAATGTCAATGCGGCGATTTGTGTATCGCTTGAGCGGGGCGGTGGGGCTGATGCCAGGGCGGCTATGTTCACGGTGTATAAAGGAAAGCTGCAGCCACTGGCCGATTTGATGAAAAATATTCGCAAGACCTATCCACAGGTGACGGTCACGGCTGAACAACGGGCTGAATTTCAGGATTTACCCGTCGCTCAGGTTCGGTTTGATGGATCAATCAGCGACTTTGATGTGCAGGTCAATGGATGTCTGGTGATTTTGAACCGCAAGGGCTGGGAATTCTCAACCTTGAAGAAAGATGCGTCCTATGTGCTTGATATTTTGCCGCAACAAAACATCTCGCATCAATTTCAGTTGAGCAAGGGCGGGAGCGGCTATGCGCTGATGCCAGTACCTTAAAGCAGTGGACTGCAGAAGCCAGGTTGAAGGTTGAGGAAATAAAAAAACCAGCTCTGGTGAGCTGGTTTTTTTATTTTTGTTTTGAATGGAGCAGAGGGGGGTCGAACCCCTGACCTCCGCATTGCGAACGCGGCGCTCTGCCAACTGAGCTACTGCCCCAAAAGATCATTGTGGAAAGCAAGCTATGATAGGCACCGACCCCACGCTTGTCAAATCTAAATTGGCGGAATTATTTTCAGTGCCAGGAGCAGGAAAATTCCAGCTCCGACGACAATTCGATAAATAATAAAGAGGCTGGTGGTGTGGGTCTTCAGGTATCGAATCAAAAAGGCAATCGCGGCATAGCCACTGATCCCAGAGACAAGCGTCGAAACCGCCACCGCAATCAACGTGTTGCGATCCAGATATTTATATTCTTTGACGAACTGGAGCAACCCGGCAGCCAGAACGGCTGGAATTGAAAGTAAAAATGAGAATCGAGCCGCCGACTCACGATTGAGTCCCAAGAAAAGACTGGCGGTAATTGTCGTTCCAGACCGTGAGGCACCAGGAATCAAGGCACAGGCTTGAGCCAGGCCAATGAGAACGGCATCTACCCAGGTAAGGTGTTCCACTGACCGCTGGCGCTTCCCGACCATTTCCGCAATTGCCAGTATGATCGCCAGTCCAACCATGGCGCTGGCAATCACATACAGGTTTTTGGTCAGTGTGCCTTCAATCTGTTTTTTAAACGAGAGCCCAATCACCACAATCGGCACGGTTCCAATTGCAATGTACCAGCCGAGCCAGGCTGATGGACCAAGCGCTGGCTGTCCCGGTTTACGTTTTCCCTGAAAATAGGCCAGATGGTCAATGAAAAAAGCAGCCGTGATGGTTTTCAAATCTTTGGCAAAATAGATCAAAACCGCAGCCAGTGTGCCAAGCTGGATCACCGCTTCAAATGCGGTCAATTGCTCTGGGGAAAACCGGGTATCGAGGTGGAGTAGTTTAATCGCAATTACCAGATGGGCGGTGCTGCTGATAGGCAGAAATTCCGTCAGACCCTGGATGATCCCCAGGAGAATGGCTTCAAAAAGAGACATGGGGTTTTAGTGTTCACTTTCCAGAATGAAGGGTGCCCCGGGAATGAGCAACCCAACCAAAAGGCGCGATCATAGTATAGTCCTGACTGGAAGGGAAAATTTTCACGAACTTTTTGGCAAAGCGTCGGTGTAAGCCCGCATCACAGCGCGAAGTTTCCAGCCTGTCCCTCATTGCTTCGCCAAATTCCCTCGGAGAAAAAAACCATGAATTTTCGGGTCGTGTGCTTTGGACTGTTTATCCTTTTCTTTATTGGCGTGGGCACCACCACTGCTTGTGCAACTGAACGGCTGGAAATATTTGCTCATCAGGCAATTTCAGAAAGTCAATCTGAGGCAAATACGGCAATTGCTGCCTTGCGACAGGCCGGGCCGGCGGGGCTTGACGCCCTGATTGACGCCCATCGGGCCGAGATCAATCGTCATTTGCTGATGACCGAGGTGCAATCAACTCCAGCCTGGGAACGCCTCAGCCGAGCGCTGGACGCGGTTGGCAAACAACGCAACTGCTACGCGTCGCAGTTGTACTGGTACACCGATTTTGAAGCGGCAAAAGCAGCCGCCAAAGCCAGCGGCAAACCGATTTTGTCACTTCGACTGCTTGGCAATCTGGACGAAGAATTGAGTTGTGCCAATAGCCGATTTTTCCGCACGATTCTCTATGCCAATGCCGATATTTCCGAATTTTTGCGCCAGCGATTTGTCCTCCACTGGAAATCAGTTCGCCCGGTGCCGAAAGTCACAATAGATTTTGGCGATGGTCGCAAAATGGAGCGGACAGTCACTGGAAACAGCATCCACTATGTGCTTGATTCTGAAGGACGTGTGGTTGATGCCCTGCCGGGATTGTATGGCCCACAGGCGTTTCTCCGGGTACTGAAGCCCGCTCACGTAGCCGCATTGCTGGCCTCTGACCTGGCAATCAGTTCAGAACAACGGGCTGCCATGCTCAACGAATATCATTCGCGTCAGTCAAAACGTCTTCTCACCCAATGGAATCAAGACTTAACCACATTGAAGATCCCTGTTTCCACCTCTGGGCTGGCTCGACTCCAGGCAGGTTCGATCCCCGTCTCAACGAGCAATCCACCAACTGCACGCAAGGCAGCACCTCTGGCAATTACCAAATCAAAGGTCGAAGTTGCCTTGCTCAATGTAATCACTCCCGATTTTGAACAACTTGAATCTGCAACTGACCAGCAAGCCTGGAAAGTACTGGCTGAATTGCATTGTGCTGATGCGAAACTCGACGAGCGGAGTTTGCGGTTTATTCGTCAACAGGGAACGGGCGCCTGTCACATTCCCGATGCCAGAGACAGGTCCGGAACCTTTGAAGGTCGTTTTGAACGCACGGTTCAAAACTTCGAACGATCAGTGGCACTCGACACCGTCCGCAACGAATACCTGTTTCACACGCGGATTTATGACTGGCTGCGGGCTGGTGGAGGGAAAAACGTAGATGAACTCAATGAGCGGGTCTATGCCGAACTCTTTTTAACCCCAAGCTCTGATCCATGGCTGGGATTACTGCCCGCAGACACCTATACCGCAATTCAAAACGAAGGCATCGTCCAATAACAGCACCGGATTGCTTTGGGGCTGTGCCAGAAAAAGATCAGGGTGGCAGATGACTGTTTGGTTGTCTGTCATCCTTTGTTTTTTGGGAATCAGGCAAAAAAGACCAGCATGGCCAGTCCTTCCTCAGCCGCTTCGCGGTAATGGTCCACCACCTTTCGAAAGACATTCCAGGTTTGTTGAAATCCGGTCTCGTCCTGATCAAACCCATAGACCAGTTCAGCCTCATCGGCAGAGAGCGCATCAAACCGTCTTCGAAACTCAGTTTTGGTGATCGGGCTGATGGCGTCGTACACAGCCTGAACCTCAGCCGGTGTCAAGAAATGCGGCGCGCCGTAGTTAAACTTATCATCATCTCCGATTTTTGTGCCCGACTTAATGACCTTATCCAGAGTCGTTCCGGTGAGTTCGGTCGTGCCTGACAAAATGGCGTGAATCGCATCCCAGGCATTGTGGGTGTCGAGCAGTTTCCCTTGCAGCAACTCATCCCGAAATGTTTGTTTTAAATAAGCTTTGACCGCCTGTTTTTCATACAGGTGGTGTTTGAGTGGTGCTGAAACCGGGCCGGACCTTGAGAGATGATCCATAATCTGCTGGGGATCGTTGGTGTCAATCCCCATTGATTTCCATTGATCTTCAGCCACAAACGGTGTGATGGCTGTTACAAATTGAAGCCCCAGCTTGGGGTCAGATGTCAGTTGTTCCAACCAGTGCGGCGTGATATGCCGCAGGTAACACTCAATTCCCATTCGATTTTTCCAGAAATATTGAATAATGAGTCGTGAAGGGCAGGGCGAATAGGATTAGCTGAAAAAGACCAGCATGGCAAGCCCATTTTCAGCCGTTGATTGATAGTGTGTGCGGAGTTCTTGAAACAATTCCCAATCCTTCTTGAATCCCTGTTCATCGCCATCAAAACCGTAAGGCAAGTCATCTTTGTATTTCTTAATCACTGCCAGATATTTTTCTTTGTAGTCCGTTTCAGTGATTGGGCTTAGTAACTGGCGGACGGCTTTCACTTCATCTGGCGTGAGATAATGTGGTGCTTCAGTGCCAGAGTTAAAAAAATCGCGATCATTTCCAATCGTATGCCCATCCATTAAAACCTTGTCCAGGGCAGTATCCTTCAACTCTGTATCTCCAGCCAGGGTGGTGTGAATTGCCAGCCAGGATTTGGACATATCAACGACCTTCCCTCCATACAGGTCGTCTCCCAATGTTTGCTTTAAGTGTGTTCTGATTGAGAATATTTCTTCCAGATGTAATCTCAGGAGGCTGGAAACCTGGTCCCTCGTGCTCAGAAATTCAATGAATGCCTGCACATTTTCAGTATCCGCTCCCTTTGACTGCCAGTACCTTTCCACCCAGGTCGGAGTTGCTTTAACAAGTTGATAGACGAGTTGAGGGTCCTTTTTCATTTTTTCGAGTAATTCTGGTCGAATCTGCCGGAGGTAACATGCCATACCCATTGGTTTTCTCCCAAAGTGCGATTGGTAGAGTTACAACTGTGAAAATTAGCTCCGGGTGTCTTATACTTCAAACCGATTTCAGATAATTGCGAAAACCAATATTTCCGGAGTAGTGACAATGACTGACGACCAAATTGAACGATCAATCAATTTCTTGCTTGATTCGCAAGCGACCCTGACCGCCAATGTTGAAAAACTGACTGAGGGGCAAGCCAAACTGACGGCAGATATTGAGAAACTGACGGCGGATGTTGGTGAAATAAAAATCCAGGCTGAATTAGACCGGCAAGCCATGCGAGAAGATCGGGAATTGATGA
>CAZXCE010000033.1:0-13477 GCA_964639175.1 uncultured Clostridia bacterium | reverse complement strand
CTGCTGAAGATCAAAAGGGAGGAATCAAAATGACCTTTGAAGAGATGGAACGCACAATGGGATTTATTCTCAATCAACAGGCTAAGTTTAGTGTAGATATTGACCTGTTGAAAGAATCACAGGCTGCCTTAACGGCTAATATGGCTGAAATGAAGGTCCAGGTGGAACAGGATCGGGAATTGATGAAAGCGATGTTTCAACACCTTTCGGACAATGCCGAAGCTGACCGGCGGATGGTCCGTGAAATGGTTCAGGATTTAAAAGGTCTGTTTTATCAGGTTGATGCCAAAGCGGATAAAGCTCTAAAACTGGCACAAAAGAATGACGCTCCGGAATAACGCTTCTTTGAATTGATCGAATAAAATTTGCCCGGTGGCACTGATATTCTCAGTCCCACCGGGCATTTTTTGTGTGCTTCAGGCAGATTCCAGGGCGAAACAAACCCTGAATCCGACAGCCCTAGATCATGTAGCCACCTGTTTCGAGCGCGCGGTCGGCCAGACGCTGACGCAGGGTGATCGTGTTGATTGGGGTGTACTTGGTGTAGCGCTTGAGCACCGACAGGTACATCCGCAGGTCATCGCCTTCGGCGAGGCTTGGCAGCACGCGGCGGGCGTTTTGCTCGATGCGGCCAATCGCGTCGTTGATATAGATGCGGGTGGCATCAATCATATCGCGTGATTTGGCTTCACCGATCCGGCTGACCTGTTTGAGCGTCCGCAACAACATGCTTTCCATCGCATAAATGTCCATCGTGATATCGCTGATGGCCATCAGGATTTCCTGCTGGTCGTTGAGCTTCTGCATATACTTTTGCACCGCTACGCCAGCGACAAAGAGCCCCGCTTTCTTGGCATTTTCGACCAGTTTGTTTTCGAGGCTAAAGAGGGTTTCTTCTTCGTCGTCTCCGAATGAAGGCAGCGACATCACTTCGTCCATGATTTTCTTGACGGCCTGCATCAAGGGGAGTTCACCCTTCATGGCTTTCTTGAGCAGCATTCCTGGAATCAATAACCGGTTGATTTCATTGGTGCCTTCGAAAATCCGGTTGATACGTGAATCGCGGTAGAAACGCGCCACCGGGTATTCTTCTGAGAAACCGTAGCCGCCAAAAATCTGCACCGCTTCATCAGCGCAGAAGTCCATGGCTTCCGAACCGTAGACTTTCATAATCGAGCATTCAATGGCGTATTCTTCGATGCCATCCATGATTTCCTGCACATCATCGGCATCCACGCCAGTCAGACGCTGGTCAATCAGACCGGCAGCCCGATAGGCCATTGATTCGGTGGCAAAGGTCTGGACCAGCATTTCCGACAGTTTGTGCTTGATGGCGCCAAACGAGGCAATCGGTTTGCCAAATTGATGGCGTTCGGAGCTGTATTTCACTGCGTGCTTGATGATGGCTTTCGACGCACCACAGCAACTCGCACCCAGCTTAAACCGACCCATATTGAGACAGTTAAATGCGATGAAGTGCCCTTTGCCAATTTGGCCTAAGAGGTTCTCGACTGGCACTTTGACGTTCTCCAAAATCAACAACCGGGTTGATGAGCTATGGATGCCCATCTTGTCTTCTTCTTTCCCGGTTGAAAGTCCTTCGGAGTCACGTGGGACGATAAAACACGAAAACTTGTCCCCATCAATTTTACAGAAGACGATAAAGATATCGGCAAACCCGGCGTTGGTGATCCACATTTTGCTGCCGTTCAAAATGTAGTGTTTGCCATCTTCGCTCAGCACAGCACGGGTGCGGGCACCCAGCGCATCAGAGCCGCTGCCTGGTTCAGACAGGGCATAAGCGGCGAGCAGTTCGCCCGTGCCCAGTTTGGGCAGGTACTTGGCCTTTTGTTCTGGCGTGCCAAAGAAGGTAATCGGCCAGGTGCCGATACCCGTGTGGCCGCCGATGGAGACAGAAAAGCCTCCGGAGACGCCGACGCCTTCGGCCATCAGCATCGAGCAGACTTTGTCGAGTTCCAGTCCTTCATACTTGGCCGGAATATCACCTGCCAGCAAGCCAAGCTCTCC
The DNA here is from genome assembly GCA_964639175.1 of uncultured Clostridia bacterium. Lineage (GTDB taxonomy): Bacteria > Acidobacteriota > Blastocatellia > Chloracidobacteriales > Chloracidobacteriaceae > JACQXX01. The sequence continues at coordinate 11,449 of CAZXCE010000033.1, read as the reverse complement.
GGCTTTGCGGATGAGTGATACCGTCAGGTCAAAGTTCTGGGTTTGGGATTGTTTTTCAAGCTGTGGCAGCAAGGGCATGACTTCGTTTTGAATGAAGTCATTGGTGGTCTTGCCGATCATCAGTTGTTCTTCGGTAAAATCTTCTGGGGTGAACACATCGGCTGGAGCAGTGGTTTGGATGAGGAAGCTCCCGCCTTTGACGAATGTTTTCTCTGACTTGGATGCGGCTGGCATGGTAGCAGACATAAGTGAACGTCCTTTCTTGTTGTACTTCAATAAATTATGAGAACGGGGGCGGTTTATGAATGAATCATCATTCAATTTCCGTGTCCACTGCTCCCGAAGACGCTCACTCGCGTTGGATCACTTCGGAAGCAAAACCTTGGTGAAAGGGGAAGACAGTGGAGCTGGTTACTTGTTTAAGTTTGGAATTTTGACAAAACCCACGCTTTTCAGCGCTTTGTCCATCATGGCGGTAAATTCAGGTTTTTCCCACTCGCTGGCGACGGCTGCGATCTGGACGACATAAAAATTCCCCTGATTGACAAACCCATATTCAACGGTATGAATCGGGGTTTGAAATTCAAGGTCATAGCTATAGAGCACCGCGTCTTTGCCTGCAATCGAGGAATTTTCAAATTTCAATTGCGTCAGTTTGACTTTTCCTTCAGAGGTGACCGTGCTGACTTGCTGTCGGCGGAATTCCATCCCTCCGATCACCGCACTGGCCGGATAGACCAAAATCACGAGACGCGGGGAAAAAGGGCTCAAGGTTTCACCTGGAGGCAGACACAGGATCCGCTGCACCAGTTCTGGGCCGCTGTCGAGTACCTGCCAGTCAGGTGCTGGCTTTTTAAATTTGATTCCGGCCATGTCGCTGACGTATTCAGGGACTTTATCCGTGTCATTCTGGCCAGTTGGGTGAGACAGGCTTGCTGCGTGCACTGGTGTCGAGTACGGAAGCATCCAGGTTGCTCCCAGATAGAGTGCTGTCAGGGTTGATCCGAGTATCAGTTTTCGAAAGGAAGGGACAATCATCGTTCGATCACCTTTCACAGGAAAATGAGTTCAACAAGAAACTTCAGGTTTTGGAATTTTGATATTGAGACCGGAGGTAATCCCATCTGGTTCTCAGTCTCGTTGCTTGACGCTCACCCTACCATCCTTGAACCTGAAATCAAACCCCAAATCCTAAACTGGTGGACCCTGGACAACATTGGTGCGTGGTTTTTGGTGTGTGGTTCTTGGTTCTTGGTTTTTGGTGCTTGGAAGAATTAATTTCCAGGCACCAGTCACCAAGAACCAGGCACTGATTACGCAAAGACTTCGAAAATGCCTGCCGCCCCCATGCCACCACCAACACACATGGTGACCATGCCATATCCGCCACCACGCCGTTTGACTTCGTTGATGACCGAAGCCGTGAGTTTGGCGCCAGTGCAGCCCAACGGGTGACCAAGGGCGATGGCGCCGCCGTTGACGTTGACGCGTTCTGGATCAAGGTTGAGTTCCTTCATCACTGACAGCGCCTGTGAGGCAAAGGCTTCGTTCAAATCAATGACTTTGATATCGTCGAGTGTCAGCCCGGCAAGTTTGAGGACTTTCGGAATCGCATAGACGGGGCCGATACCCATATCTTCGGGTGGAACGCCAGCCGTGGCGTAGGCCACAAAACGAGCCAGAGGTTTGAGTCCGAGTGCCTGTGCCTTCTCTGATGACATTACAATGCAGGCGGCTGCCCCGTCACTCATTTGTGACGAATTTCCCGCAGTGACGCTGCCGGCGGCGTGAAACGCTGGCCGCAGTTTTGCCAGTGCGGCAACTGAGGTATCAGCGCGTGGGCCTTCATCGGTATCAAAGATAGTTTCGGTGACGACTTTTTTCCCTTTGGCGTTGATTGATGTGTGTTTGACCGGAACCGGGACAATTTCATCTTTGAACTTGCCTTCAGCAATGGCGGCACTTGCCCGCTGATGGCTCAAACACGAAAACTCATCCTGCTGGGCACGTGAAATTTCATAATTCTTGGCCAGCCGTTCAGCGACCAGACCCATTGACAGGTAGGCATCCGGATAGTTGTCAACCAGCCACGGGTTGGGCGAGATTTTATGACCACCCATCGGAATCAACGACATGCTTTCGATTCCACCAGCCAGAATGACCTCTGAGCTTCCAACCATGACCCGTTCCGCCGCATAGGCAATCGCCTGTAACCCAGAGGAACAAAACCGGTTGACGGTAACCGCGCTGACGCTGTTTGGCAGCCCGGCGCGAAGTGAGGCGATCCGGGCCACGTTCATGCCTTGCTCTGCTTCGGGCATTGCACAACCGATGATGACGTCTTCAATCTCTTTCGGATCCAGACCGGGCGCACGGTCAATCGCCGCTTTCAAACATACCGCGCCAAAATCATCCGGGCGGGTATAGGCCAGTGTGCCTTTGAGTGCTTTTCCAACCGCCGTTCGAACGGCAGATACAATTACAGCTTCTTTCATGACAGCTCCTCTTTGGGGGAGGGAAAAGGCGTCAAGGACACCAGGGACACAAAGGACCACAGAGAACTGTTGATCGGAAGCCCTGCAACCCTGAACCCTAAACCCTGAACCCCCTTGTTCTAATTTCTAACTGGTTTTCCGGTCTTGAGCAGAGATTGAATCCGCTCCAACGTCTTGCGCTCGCCAAGCAGGCTCAGGAAAGCTTCGCGTTCCAGATCCAGCAGGTATTGCTCCGACACCTTCGTCGGGTGATTTAAGTCGCCGCCAGTCAATACATAGGCGACTTTGCCCGCAATCTTGATGTCGTGCTCACTGGCGAATCCGCCACGGTGGAGCATATGCGCGCCAAGTTTCAGTGCCGCCAGGGCTGATTCGCCCAGGGCCGGAATATCGGTGCGCTGTTTGGGTTGTTGATAGCCTTCCTTGACCAGTCCAAGCACAGTGGCCTTGGCGTCGGCAATCAGTCGGTCTTTATTCATGCTGATGCCGTCTGTGGGTCGGATGTACCCAAATTTTCGGGCATCAACGGCATTGGTCGCGACTTTGGCCGTCGCAATGTTGGTGAACACATCTTTGAGATATGGGAAAAGATCCGCGTCTGAACCTTTGATGCGGTCTGCTGACCGCAAGAGCATTTCCTTGGTACCGCCGCCGGCTGGGATCAGCCCGACGCCGACTTCGACCATTCCAATGTAGGTTTCCGCCGCCGCCCGCACTTTGTCGGCATGGAGGGTGATTTCGCACCCGCCGCCAAGGGTCAGGCCAAACGGGGCCACCACAACTGGCTTGGCTGAATAGCGCAGATTCATGTTGGCGTTTTGGAAGGCACGAATCATCTGGTTGAGTTCATCCCATTCACCTTCCTGCACGGCCAGCATCACCATCATCAGGTTGGCACCAGCACAGAAATTGTCGGCCTGGTTGCTGATGACGAGTCCTTCAAAGTTCTTTTCAACTTCTTTGACCGCCTGCTGCATCATCGAAACCGTGTCGCTGCCGATGGTGTTCATCTTGGTGTGGAATTCGAGACAGGCCACACCATCACCGAGGTCAACCAGCGTCGCGCCGGAATTCTTCTTGATAACTTGTTCGCGGTCCTTGAGCGCCTTGAGCACGATGACCCCTGACTGGTCAGGAACTTCGACGTGTTCTTTGGCGGCGGGCATAAACACGCGGGTGACGCCTTTTTCTGATTCATACCAGCTCTTGCGGCCTGAGTTGAGCAGGTCCTGAACCAGTTGTGGAATCTCGCGGCCTTCGGCCTGGAGCTTCTTGACGGTTTTTTCAACGCCCAGGGCATCCCACATTTCAAACGGACCCATTTCCCAGTTAAAGCCCCAGCGCATGGCTTTATCCACCTGGATCGGATCGTTGGCAATTTCAGGAATCCGGCGGGCGGTATAGAGCAGTGTTTCGCTGATGACTGGCCAGAGGAATTCACCGACCCGGTCCTTGCCATAGACCAGTGTGCGAAGTCGCTCGCCCAAATCACTGATATTTTTGGCATTTTCAAGCGATGGGAAGCTCACTTTGGGCTGCGGGACATATTCCATCGTCTTGTAATCAAGCGCCAGAATTTCTCTTCCGCCAGCGCCCTGGACTTTCTTATAAAAGCCCTGACCGGTTTTATCGCCCAGCCATTTGCGGGCAACCATGTCTTTGAAGAAATCAGGGACAATAAAGGTCGTCCGATATTCATCGTGCGGAGCATTGTCATAGACGTTGCCCGCCACCAGCATGGTGGTGTCCAGGCCGGCCAGGTCGGCAGTGCGGAAGGTTGCACTCTTGGGGCGACCAATGGCCGGGCCGCTCATTTTGTCAACTTCGGTGATCGAATAGCCACCTTCGGTCATGACCTTGATCGTCTGCAAAATACCGAAGATCCCGATCCGGTTGGCAATAAAGTTTGGTGTGTCGTTGGCATAGACCAGTCCTTTGCCAAGGACTTTGTCACAGAGTCCAGCCGAAAAACAGGCGGCTTCAGGGTTGGTATCCGGAGTCGTGATGATTTCCACCAGATGCATATAGCGTGGCGGATTAAAAAAGTGCGTTCCTAAAAAATTGGTGCGGAAATCATCAGATCGTCCAACCGAAAGCGAACCAATCGGAATACCTGAAGTATTGGTGGTAATCAGGCTGCCTGGTTTGCGGAAGGGTTCAATGCGCTCATAGAGCGCTTTTTTGAGGTCGAGTCGTTCGACAATCGCTTCGATGATCCAGTCCGCGTCTTTTAACCATTCGAGATGGTCTTCAAAGTTACCCGTGCGGATCAACGCCGCCTGTTCGCGAGTGAAAAACGGTGCCAGCTTCATCTTGTGCATGTTTTCCACTGCCTGAGCGGCAAACCGATTGCGGACTTTCGGATCGGCCAGGGTTAACCCGGCGGCTTCTTCAGCCGGGCTTAAGCTGGGGGGCACAATATCGAGCAGGGTGACACTCACACCTGCATTCGCCAGATGAGCGGCAATTTGCGCGCCCATAACTCCGGCTCCTAGGACTGCTGCTTTTTCCAACTTGCGGTTCATGAACAACTTCCTTTGCAAAAAAATGAGTGAGGGTTCCGGGGTTTGGGTTCCGGAAACTGACAGAAAGGACGAAAAAGACCAGAACTTCGAAAACCCGGAACCCCAAGCCCGGAACGGGCATTATTTTTCCTGGTAAATCTTGTCAATCATGTCTTTGTATTTGAGATCTACCACGCGGCGTTTGACTTTGAGGGTTGGGGTCAGCTCACCCCCTTCAATGGTCAATTCCTGTTCCAGAAGCACGACTTTTTTCGGTTTTTCGTAACTCGCCAGATCCGGAGTTAAGCGATCTACTTCTTTTTGGAAGTACTCCAGGATTTTGGGATGATCGAGCAGTTCCGTTCGCTCTTTGTATTTGATTCCGTGGGTCTTGACGAGTTCCATAATCACATCCCAGTCGGGCACGATGATGACGGCTGGGAATTTGCGTTCATTTCCAATCACAATCGCCTGCTGGATATTGTGTGAGGCAACCAGTTTGTTTTCAATCGGTTGCGGAGCAATATACTTACCACCCGAGGTCTTAAACAGATCTTTCTTGCGGTCAGTGATCTTCAAGTAGCCATCGGCGTCAAAGTGACCAATGTCGCCAGTATGAAACCAGCCATCTTTCATGACTTCAGCCGTAGCCTCTGGGCGTTTGTAATAGCCTCTCATAATGTTTGGGCCACGGGCGAGGATTTCGCCATCTTCCGCAATTTTGACATCAACGCCGGGCATCGGTTTGCCCACCGTGCCATAGCGGTTATCCTGGAAGGAATTGGCGCAAATCACCGGCGACGTCTCGGTCAGACCGTAGCCCTGTAAAATCGGCAGGCCCATGGCTTCAAAGCTGTAAGCGATTTCTTCAGAGAGCGCTGCACCGCCAGAGGAGAAGAAGCGGACCCGTGGGGCAATCCGGTTTTTAATTTTGCTCAGAACCAGGCTGTAGCCCAGATCACGCTGAAATTTAAGGAAAAAGGGAACTGGTTTGCCGTCATTGACCATCCGGGCATATTCTTTGCCGTTTTCCATTGCCCAGGCATACAACTTGGCTTTCAAGCCGCCGGCTTCTTTCACGCCAGTTTCGATTTTGGCCAGAATTTTTTCAAAAATCCGGGGCACGCTGGTCATAACGGTTGGCTTGACTTCGGTCAGGTTGGCGGCAATCGCATCAACACTTTCCGCGAAGTACACGCTGACACCAGCAAAAATAAAGACATACATCACCGTCCGCTCATAAATATGAGAGAGCGGCAGGTATGAAAGCGCAATGTCTTGAGCGGTACACTCAATGCGTTCAACCCCGGCCAGCGCATTTGAAGTAATGTTAGAATGAGTCAGCATCACCCCTTTGGGCTCGCCAGTGGTCCCCGACGTATAAATCAGGGTCGCCAGGTCGTCAGGATTGGCTGCTTTCACCAGTTCTTTCAAAAAATCAGCCGTGCTGGTGGTACTGCTTCCAGTCTGGCGGAGCTTTTCAAAGCTCAGGAAGGTAATCCGGTCAGGGAGTTCGGCTGGGCGCTGAACCTGGTCAAAGGTGACAATCGCGCGAATATGCGGGAGGTTGGCAAGTTCGCCCATCACTTTGGCAAGCTGTTTGGCACTGGACAGGCACAATACTTCAGCTTCGCAGTCGTTGAGGATATAGGTTATCTGCTGAGGCGTCTGGGTCGCGTAAATTGGAACCGTGATCCCGCCACAACTGAGCATGGCGAGATCCGTGATGGTCCATTCGAGGCGGTTCTCTGACAAAAGTCCGAGTCGGTCCCCGCGTTTGATGCCAAGCTTGAGAAATCCCTCGCGGGCATCGCGGACCTGGCTCACAAACACATCGTGCGAAACTTTGATCCATTCGCCGTTGTGTTTATAGGCAAAGGCATCATCTTTGCGGTGATTTTGAATCGCCTGAGCGAAAATTTCATTGATGGTCCGGGGTTGCCCGGTTGCTTTTGCGGCTGCCGTTGCTTGCATGGTCAACAATCCTCTGGAATGTGGAATGAGCAGGTGTCATCTGGAACATCCGTGATGATCTCAGGAGGAAATACCCTGACACGGCGAATCACGGAAACAACAAGAATCAGGCAGTTTGGGTAGCTGAGGTTTCACTGGGGCGGGCAAAACCGCGAAAAAGTAACTCGACCACAGGTTTGGCGTAGTCCGCCAGATTGTAAGCTTTATGGCTCAAGATCCAGTTGGTGACCATTTCATCCAGGGCGCCAAAAAAGATCTTGGTGGCAATTTGAGCATTGAAGTCGCTCCGAAAGTGCCCACTTTGTTGGCCTTCTTCGATGATCTGCCGGATGAGTTTAAAGTATGCGCTCAGTTTTGTGGTAGAAAACTGTTCCATAAACTTGGTGGATTGCCGGATTTCAACTTCGAAGACCACCGCCAGATCACGGTCACTGCCCATAAACTCCAGATGGAGTTCGGCCATGCGGCGCAATTTCTCAAACGGGTCAGAAAACAGCGGGAGTTCCTGACTGAGCCGTTCGTGAGCAATTTCAAGGGCTTCATTGATAATTGAAAGCAGCAAATCGTCTTTGTTTTTGAAGTAGAGATAGACCGTTCCATCAGCCACCCCGGCCTCACGGGCCACATCTGCCACTTTTGAATTGAAAAAACCGTTACGGGCAAAGACTTTGGTGGCCGCCCGTAAGATGGCCTGATGTTTTCCGTTCGTACGGCTGGAAGAAGGCGAAGCAGTTCGGTTCAATGTGGCCATAGCCATGCGCAAAGATCTTGAGGAAGTAAGGGGTTGGGAGCGAGGAAGCGTCGGTTCGAGGGAGGAGGTGTGAAGCCGTTCGCCGCCTGGTTGACACACACGGTAAGCAATTTTTTGATTGTTTTGGAGACTGAATGAATCGTCATTCATCTTACTGAAAATTGACGCAGTGCGCAAGACCCTGCCCCCGAAATTTCACCTAAGAAATATCTGTTTCCCCAAGCCTCCAAAACTTCCATTGGAATTGAATGGCACCTGGGCAGCCTGGAAGAATTGTCCGTTCACCGCAATAAGAGAAAATAAATTGTGTGAAATTATCACATGATTTAGGTGTTTTGGCCTGGTATATTGGGTTAATATGCCCTGTAAATGTGATGAATTCGTTGAGGAGCTTTATGATCGTATCGTTCTCGGTATCAAATTTTCGTTCGTTTTCCTCAGAAGAAACTTTTTCCCTGGTTGCCAGCAATCGGTTTCCTGATAAAGAAGGGCATTTACTTCCGATTCCTGATTCTAAAGAACAGGTACTCCGAACATCTGTTCTCTATGGAGCAAATGGAGCCGGCAAGTCCAACTTGTTTAAGGCGATTGCATACCTGAAGTCTGTTGCCTTGGAATCCCGCAAAAAGAACAAAGGAACCGGGCGAGAACCATTTCGATTTGGTGACCTGTCTGAAAAGCCATCCAGCTTTGATCTGCAATTTATTACCGCAGAGAAGCTGTACAGATTTGGCTTCAAGGTAGATGACGAACGGATACTTGAAGAGTGGCTTGTCCAGGTAATAGGTGGCAGAGAGAGAACTCTTTATGAGCGCACTACAGATCTAAATGGAAAGGTCCGTATAGATGCCAAAGGCTTTAACGCTGGGGAGAAAATTGAAGCCCTGGCCACCGTTGGTGGTCCACAGAATCAATCATTTTTAGCTACAATTCAGGTAACAATTGATTCATCAGATTATAATGAGGAGTTAAGAGAGATTTTGAATTGGTTCTCCCAAGGATTGAATCTGATAGGGCCCAATCAATCTTTTGCTCGGTTGGGACACAGGTTAAGTGTAAATCAGGACTTTTTAGCATTTGCAAGCGAGTTTCTTAAATCTTCATCTACTGGAGTAGATCATTTGCAAGTCCAAAAAGAAGAAGTTACAGAGGATGAACTCCATAACTTGCTTCCTGAATCCATTGTCTCCAAAGTGCTAACAGGCATTCGTGAAGATGAGAATGATGCTGCCTTAATTCAATTTGGAGAAGGCCATGAGCTGTTAATTGAGAGATCGGACGAGACTCACTACTATCGAATTTCAATCCAGGCTGCTCATCAACCACAAGCTGGAAAAGAAGTTCTGTTAGACCTTAACAAAGAATCGGATGGTACACGGCGGCTACTCAACCTCATTCCTGCATTGCACCACTTGCGAAAAAGCAGTGCGATTTACTTTATTGATGAAATTGATCGGAGCCTTCATCCAAAACTTGTCTGGAACTTTTTGGATTTTTTCTTGAAGTCTTGTGAAGAGGGGCACCGTCAGATCATTGTAACGACCCATGAGTCTAATCTATTGGATTTAGAGTTGTTACGCCGTGATGAAATATGGTTTGCGGAAAAAGACTCCTTATCGGCTACACGACTCTATTCATTGACGGATTTTAAGGTTCGGAATGATCTGGAAATCCGCAAACACTACCTCCAAGGACGTTTTGGGGCGGTTCCTTTTCTTGGTGACCTTGACCGATTACTCGAAGCGAAGGGTCACCCTGTATGAGTCTCTTTCCACGAAATCCTCGATTTTTAACCCGGGGAGCCAGCCGCTTAAGAGATGACAGGTTGTTTATCGTCGCGTGTGATGACACCTATGCACCCAAACAGTATTTTAACTTCTTTAAGCTCACGCGAGTACAAATCCATGTTGTCCCAACTGAACATGATGGCAGATGCGCTGCTCAACATGTGCTAAACCGGTTATTGGACTTTGATCACGAAGAAGATGATGAACTCTGGTTATTGCTCGACACCGACCATTACACAGGTGAAAATCATCGATATAGCTTTCTCTCAGCTATTAGAGAAGCCCGGCAAAAAGGGGTTAATGTCGCTTTGAGTAAACCCTGTTTTGAACTTTGGTTATTGTTGCACCACCTGGAAGAATCTGATGTATCCAATCTGGAAGATGCCAGACAGGTGGATGTAAAATTACGTGAAGTGCTAGGGGAGTACAATAAGAGAAATCTCAAGAAAGAGCATTACCCATTGGGAAATGTATGTGATGCGTATCGGCGAGCTGAAAGATTGGACCTGACAGTTCGAGGAGGGGATATTCCCGAAAATAATACCAGTCGGGTTTACCAACTTTGGAAAGCAATTGTGAGTCAAGCCCTTTCCTCGCAACTGCCTCCAGAACTTAGAGATTTATTGCCTTAAAGAATGCCCTGGCAATTTGTTTAATTAGCCAGATTTTGATATCCCTGGTTGGCTATTCCTGAGACAGTTTTATGATGCATGCTCGATTTTTTCGATGGCTTTTTTTTGTTTCGCTCCTGGCATTGGTTTGGTATGTTCCGGTACCGCCCACACAGAGTCAGTCCCAGTCGTCACCTCCAGCCAAATCGCAGCCAACCGATGACAAAAAGAAGGTCATTCCCGGTCAGGAAGACACTGTCCTGCGGGTGCGAACCGAAGGCGCGCTCCCGGACGAAGGCACTCTGTTGCGGCTCAATACCCAGCTTGTGGTGGTTCCGTTTACCGTAACCGACCGGCAAAACCGCTATATCAACACATTGAAAGTCGAAGATTTACGGCTGGTTGAAAATGGTCAGGAGCAGGAAGTTGCTTCGCTGGGGAGAATCTCTGACACCCCACTGACACTGGCATTGCTGGTGGATTTTAGCGGCAGCATGCGGAGCCGGCTTTCGATTGCCAAACGGGCGGCGCTCCAGTTTTTAAATCAGGTACTGCGGTTAAAGGACGACAAAGCGGCCTTGATGGTTTTTCAGCAGGATGTGGTTCAGGCAGCGCCGTTGACCAATGATCTCGACGTTCTCCGGCGGGGAATCGTCGAAGCGGATTACCACGTCCCGACCCCGATTGGGCAGGTAATGCCGTTTGATCCAGGCAATAATCAACCAGCGGGAACGGCGCTCAACGCGGCGATTTATCTGGCGGTGGATGATTTGTTGTCACAACCAGCGGCGTCCAATTCACGGCGGGTGATTGTGCTCCTGACGGATGGGTATGATGGCGAAGGGAGCGTTCAGCTCCGCGAAGCGATTGACCGGGCCTGGCGGTCGAGCGTGAGCATTTATGCGATTGGGATTACCAGCCCGACGGAAGAAAACGCCAAGGATGTCAACCGCGAAGTCCTGGAACGGCTCTGTGCGGCAACTGGTGGCCGGGCGTTTTATCCACGCCAGGATCGGGAGTTCATCGCTGCCTTCGACCAAATCGAGCAGGATTTACGGCAACAATACGTGCTTTCCTACACGCCATCCACGCGTGATGATTCCTTCCGCACCATCAAAATCGAAGTCAAAGATCGCGTTGATTTACAGGCGCATCATCGGCTTGGGTATTATGCCACGGGGGATGGGGGGAAGTAGGGCCTGGGGCTGAGGGCTGAAGTCTTTAAACATTTTGGTTGATTTATAGGCTAATACAGTGTAATATAGCCAATTGTGAACCGATCAGATTGAGGTGAATCAACCAAACGGTTCAGTCATCACAACCTGGG
>CAZXCE010000032.1:0-27627 GCA_964639175.1 uncultured Clostridia bacterium | reverse complement strand
TGACTACTGACTACTGACTACTGACTACTGACTACTGACTACTGACTACTGACTTTTCTCCACCTATGGAAAGGTGATTTTGCAATGAAAGTAATAGAATTACGCAATATTTCAAAAGTGTATGACAGCAGCAAAGCCGTAACTGCTTTGAAACATATCAATTTTGAACTCAATCAAGGCGAGCGAGTGGCAATTATGGGCCCGTCGGGTTCGGGAAAATCCACCCTGCTCAATATTATTGCCGGGCTTGATGAGCCATCCGCAGGCCAGATTGTGTTTGAAGGTCGTGATATTTCTGAACTTAACGACGATCAACGGACGCGGCTTCGACGGGAACGAATCGGCATTATTTTCCAAACTTTTAATTTGCTTTCGACTTTGACGGCTCAGGAAAACGTGGCCCTTCCATTGCGGTTAAAAGGGATTGGCCGCCGCGAAGCCATGGACCGGGCAGCAAAAATGCTTGATCGGGTTCGACTGACCGAACGCCAGACCCATCGCCCCGATGAACTTTCAGGCGGCGAGCGCCAGCGTGTTGCCATTGCCCGAGCCTTGATCTTTCAGCCCCCGTTGCTCCTGGGTGATGAGCCGACTGGAAACCTGGACTCCAAAACTGGAAATGAAATTCTGGCCTTGCTTGATGAACTGCATCGGGAATTCAACACCACCATTTTGCTGGTGACGCATAACGCCCAGGCGGCTGAACATTGCGACCATGTGTTGACGATGAAAGATGGCGAACTGGTCAGTACAGGAGTGGCTGTTGTATGCTAAGCGCTTTACTTTCAGTGACATTTAAGCAATGGCGAACACACCGGCTCCGACTTGCTTTTACCATTCTTGGGATTGCGCTGGGTGTTTCCGTTTTTTTCGCGGTCAAAACCGCCAATCTGACCCTGCTTGGTTCGCTCAAAACGACGGTTGAAAAACTGGCTGGCAAAGCCACGCTCCAGGTTGCATCTGGTGAAAGCGGATTTCCAGAAGAAGTCCTGGATGTTGTGCGGGAAACGCCCGGCGTGATGATCGCTGAACCCGTAGTTGAAACCCTGGCCAAAACGGCTTTTGACCCGCCGGGGAACATTTTAATTGTGGGAACTGATACCACTGGCGACCAATCCATCCGCGAATACCAGTTTGACGAGTCACAGATGGAGTTAAATGATCCGCTTGTCTATTTGTCAGAACCTTTTTCAATTCTGGTCTCGCGTAAGTTTGCCGACCGGTACCAGTTGAAGGAAGGCGATAAACTCCCGCTTTACACCTCCCGTGGAAAACTCTCGTTTAATGTTCGCGGCATTTTTGCTCCGGCGGGAATTGGCGCTGTCTTTGATGGGCAAATTGCGGTGATGGACGTCTATTCGGCCCAGTATGTGTTTGGACGTGGCAAAAATTTTGACCGGATTGATATTCAAACCGAACCCGGTGTTTCGGTCGAACAGGTTCAGGCAGCGCTTCGGAGCAAGCTTCCGGCGGCCATCGAAGTCGAGCGACCTGCTTCACGAGGAAAAAACATCGAAAACGTGATGGCTGCCATGCAGCAGGGAATGCTCATTACCAGTTATGTCGCGCTGCTGGTCGGTATTTTCATCATCTTTAATTCATTTACCATTTCAGTGAATCAACGCTGGAAAGAGATTGGGATCCTGCGATCCCTTGGGGTTGAGCGCCGCAACATTGCCCTCATGTTTATGGGCGAAGCCCTGGTGATTGGGGTGATTGGCTCGCTTGTCGGCATTGTTGCGGGGCTCTATTTAGCTCAGGGAGCGGCGAAAATTTTGAGCATTGTCGCCGCTACGATTTTTGGACTGGCTGCCGGGGTTGATCAACCAGTTTTTCGCTGGGATTTTGCTGCCACCACGGTTGTTTTGGGCGTTTTGGCATCACTCATCGCCGCGTGGATGCCCGCCCGGGCGGCTTCACAACTCAATCCGGTGCTGGCCCTGCACAATATTGAAATCCGTCAGCCAGAAGTCGTTGCCGGATGGATGCGCACGCTGGTGGGTGCGATTCTGGTAACAGTGGCCGTGCTGCTGGTTCGATTCTCCCCGGCACAGGTCGGCGGGATGTTTCAACTTGTGTACTCAGGAATTTTAAATTTTGGGTTGTTGATGATGCTGCCCAAAATGGCGGAATTGATTGCCCGGAGTTTACGGTCACCGATGGATTTTCTGTTTGGAACCGAAGGTGCCCTGGCGGTTGATGCCATGATTCACGCGCCGCGCCGGATGAACGCCACCGTTGGCGCACTGATGTTTGGACTGATGTTTGTCTACGCCACCGGGTCCTATGTCCAGAGTTATAAAGGCGTGGTTGAACGCTGGATGAACCGCACGATCAATTCTGATTTATTTGTCAAAACCACTTCAGAGCAGGTTCGTTCGCGCAGTTACCATTTTAGCCCGGAGTTCAGCCAGAAAATCGCGGCGGTGCCGGGTGTCAAACGGCTTGAAAATGTGCGTTTTATTACAGTTGAGTATCGTGGGACGACCCCTTCGTTGATTGCGCTGGAAATGGATGGTTTATTTGCCCGAACCAAAGATATGGTGGATGAAGGTGACCCGGTTCGCGCCGAAGCGATGGCGTGCAAGGGCGAAGGGTTTCTGGTCGCCCGAAATTTTGCCCTTCGGTGGAAGCTCAAGGTTGGTGACAAGGTGGCGCTCGATACCCCAACTGGTGTTCTGGAACGTCCGATTGCCGGCATCATCGAAGATTACACGTCTGACCAGGGCACTGTGTTTATGGACCGGGCACTCTATATTCAATTCTGGAAAGATGATGGAATTGACATTGTAGACATCAATTTACAGCCCGGTGTGGATGTCGTTGCCTTTAAACGCGAACTGGAAAAAGTCATTTCCACCGAACAGCAGGCATTTATTTACACCAACCAGGAATACAAAAAATGGGTTTTTGACCTGCTCGACACCTTCTTTTTCGTGATTTACCTGCAAACAATTATTTCGGTGCTGGTGGCAGCCATTGGAATTTTCAACACGATGATGATTTCCGTGGCTGAACGGAAACGCGAACTCGGGGTATTGCGAGCCATTGGCGGTTTGCGCGGGCAGGTCCGAAAAATGGTGCTCCTCGAAGCCGTCGTGATTGCGATTGTGGGTCTGGTGACGGCGGTTTTTGCCGGTGCATTTAATACTTATATTCTGGTCCGACTGGTGGCGTTGATCCTGGGAGGTTTTACCATTCCATTTGATCTGTCCTTCAGTCTGATTTTTGGAACGCTGCCCGTGGTGGTGGTGATTGCACTCATTGCTGCCTACTGGCCGGCACACAGGGCCGTCAACCTGAAAATTGTCGAGGCAATTGGATATGAATAACCGTGTGGCTCATAAAATCTGGATCCTGTTTTTATTGTTTTGTTTCGGAATCAATTTTGTTACTGATGTCAATGCAGCGGCTGATGCCCGCCGGATTATGGAAATGGTATATCGTCAGGATACCAGCCAGGACACTGCCTGGCAGGCATTTATGGATGTTTATGACAAAAAAGGCGGGTTGCGACGCAAGAAATTTGTCTTTCGGAAACTGGGGGCGCTTGGAAACAGCAAAACGCTGGTCCGGTTTCTGGATCCAGGCGAAGTTCGTGGCGTCGGCCTGCTGACGATCAATCAGGGAGGGCAAAAAGATCGGCAGTGGCTCTATACTCCGGCAATTCAGCGCACCCGGCGGATTGCACCTCAGGAACGTGATCGCCGTTTTTTAGGCACGGATTTTACCAATGAAGACATGCAGGAACGTGTTCTGGATGATTTTAGCTACAAAATGATTGTCGAAAGCGACTGGATTGATGGTCGCAAGACCTACAAAATCGAAGCCCGTCCGGTGGCACCTGACCGTTCACAGTACCAGTACATTTACCTCTGGGTGCCGGTGGATGTGCCATATGTCATTCTGGCGCAAATGTTTGACAAGCAGGGGAAGATGATTCGCGAATACCACGCGACTGATCTGGTGAAAATTTCAAACATCTGGGTGGCGAAAAAAGTGGAAATGGCTTCAAAAACCGAAAACACCCGGACGCTGATGGTCATTGAAGACATCAAGTTTAACACCGGGTTGAATGAAAGCCTGTTTTCCCAGCAAACCCTTGAGCGCCCGGATGTGTATTGAGTGAGTCAGTCGTCAATTGTCAGTTGATAAAACCCACTATGTGGCTGAGATGTATTTGATTGAATGGAGATTTCTTGTAAACTGCGCAGATAGAACCAAATACACTTGATAGAAACTCCAAAATCCAAACACTCGACTACTGACGGTTGACGGCTATGACTCATCTGGTGTTGCTTCCTGGGTTGGATGGTACGGGCCGATTGTTTAACCCGTTACAACAGATGTTTCCTCAAACAGTTGATTCGACTGTCGTTTCTTACCCTGAGAATTGCACCTGTTATGAAGCTTGTGTCGAATATGTGCACACCAGAACTCGTCATCTCGACCGCTTTGTTGTGATTGCCGAGTCATTTTCGGGCCCGGTTGCGATCAAACTGGCGGCACAACACCCTGAACAGGTAACCGGATTGGTGTTGTGTTGTTCATTTCTGAACTGTCCAATCAGTACGCAGGTACATCCACTCCTGAAACTGATTGGACGGGTGGTGTTTCAGCTTCCAGTTCCAGTGATTGCCGTTCATCACTGGATGATTGGCTGGGAAGCCGATTGGAAGCTGGCCAAAGAAATTTGTCAGGTACTGGAGTCTGTGCCAGGGAGGGTGGTTTTTCAGCGAGTCAATGCGGTACTCGACGTCGAAGTCAGTGAAATTTTCAAAACCCTTCATCAGCCAATCCTGGTCATCAATGCTGAGCAAGATCAATTGATTCCGAACCTTCAAATCAATTCACTGTCAAAGTTAAGTCTGATAACGGTTAAAAACATTCCCGGCCCGCATTTACTCCTTCAAACTCATCCAGCTCAAGTCTGGGAACTGATTCATTCCTTTTTGAATCAGCACCACCTGTAACACCATAGAGCGTGCTGTGGAGTGCGATGGCTTGACATCGCTTTGCTTTTATTGCCTTGAGTGAGCCAGATACCAGTCAATTGTTCGTTGTAAGCCTTCTCGGAACGGGGTTTGCGCGGTCCACCCCAGTTCCTGAGTTGCCAGACTGGTATCCAGGCAGCGGCGTGGCTGGCCATCCGGTTGTGACGCATCCCACACCACGTCTCCGGTATACCCAACCAGTTCCCGAATCAACATCACCAGCTCCCGGATTGCAATCTCCTGGCCTGATCCAAGATTCATTGGTGCTGGGCGATTATATTGCTCCATGGCTGCCACAATAGCGGCGGCGGCATCTTCAACATATAAAAATTCGCGAGTGGCCGCCCCCGTTCCCCAGACGCTGATGGTTGGAAGGTTCAGTCGTTTGGCTTCGACACATTTGCGAATCAGCGCCGGAATCACGTGTGAAGTTTGAGGATCAAAATTATCCCGTGGACCATATAAATTCACTGGAATCAGGTAAATACCATTGAAGCCATATTCTTGCCGGTATGCCTGTAGCTGCACCAGAAGCATTTTCTTGGCCAGTCCATATGGGGCGTTGGTTTCCTCCGGGTATCCATGCCAAAGATCGGTCTCTCGAAACGGCACCGGCGTGAATTTCGGGTAGGCACACACCGTTCCGGCACAAACAAATTTCTCAAGTCCAAAGCGTCGCCCCTGTTCAATCAACTGAATGCCCATGATGGCGTTGTCGTAAAATAATCGCCCTGGATGCTGGCGGTTAGCACCGATACCGCCGACCACCGCCGCGAGATGGATGACAATGTGCGGGCGTACTGTTTCATAAAACCGGCTGACCTGTGCGAAGTCAAAAAAGTCAAACTCGACTTTGCGCGGAGCAAACAGGTTGTCATACCCCGCCTGTTTTAATCGTTCAACCAAAAACGAGCCGAGAAAGCCACCTCCACCGGTAACAGCAATGCGTTTTGAGTGCTTCATCATTTATCCTTATGGTCTATTGACTCGCCTTTCCTTCCGTTGATTGCACCAGCTTTGTTACTGCTGAATCCCAGTGATGCCAGGTCGTGAATTTTTCGGCCAGGATGCGTTTGCCTTCACCGGGAGGCTCAATCCCGTTCATTTCAAGATCCGCATCAACCATAATTTTTACCAAATCCTTAAACCCAACCCTGGGTGTCCAATCGAGTTGTGTTCTGGCTTTTTGAGTATCTGCCTGCAACGTATCAACTTCCAGCGGGCGGTAATATCGAGGGTCAATTTCGACATACTCCCGCCAATCGCGGCCCACATAGGCAAACGCTTCGGCAACGAATTCCTCAACACTATGGGTTTCACCGGTTCCAATGACGAAATCTTCGGGAGTTTCTTGCTGGAGGATTTTCCACATGGCTTCGACATATTCAGGCGCATATCCCCAATCCCGCTGGGCCTTTAAATTTCCCAAATAAAGCTTTTTTTGACGGCCAGCCAGGATCAAGGCCAGTCCACGGGTAATTTTTCGAGTCACGAAGGTTTCACCGCGCCGTGGGCTTTCATGGTTGAAAAAAATTCCATTGCAGGCAAAGAGGCCATAGGCTTCCCGGTACATGCGGGTCATCCAGTACGAATAGACTTTGGCTGCCGCATAGGGGCTCTGTGGGTAAAACGGCGTTCGTTCACTCTGAGGCGCCGGCGCGTTGCCAAACATTTCGGAACTGGATGCCTGATAGAATCGCGTTTTGACACCGCTCCGGCGGACGGCTTCCAGAATCCGCACCGTGCTGGTTCCGGTAATGTCGGCGGTGTATTCAGGCAAGTCAAAACTCACCCTGACGTGGCTTTGCGCGGCGAGGTGGTACATTTCGTCGGGCCGGATTTGATACATGATATCAGCCAGCCACTCGGTGCTTGCCAGATCAGAATAATGCAGAAACAGACGGGCGTCGGGGTCGTGCGGATCCTGATAAATATGGTCAATCCGGCGGGTATTGAACGTCGAAGCCCGCCGAATCATCGCATGCACTGTATAACCTTTGGCCAGAAGCAGTTCTGCCAGATATGACCCATCCTGCCCGGTAATGCCGGTGATAAAAGCCGTTTTCACACACATGTCCTGTTGCTTGAAAAATTTCCACACCCAGTGAGTGCTGATCGCTGTTTTGACAGCGAAGGTGTACACTGTCCGGAAATCTTGAGCCACTGTCAAATCTGTCTGGCGATGTGATTGGCTTATGTGTGATACCAGTTTGTAGTCAACAACCGGTCGTCAGTAGTTCACTAAATTTATTTGATTGAACAACTTGACTGGTTTCTAATGCAGGCATTTCATTACACAAATGGTATAAAAGATTTTTATGGCCACGATACTGATTAAAAATGAAAGCAAACCGCTGAAGTGCGAGATTTGCCACCAAACGGACCTCTTTGACGTTGAAACCCAGGTCTGTCTTCGCTGCAAAGACCTGGCGAGTGTGCCGTCGGCTTCGAAACCAGTCGAGGTTTTTTCAGACGAAGACCGGGCCAGTTTTTTCAGGCGATTAAACGACCACTATCAAACCATCTCTCATCAAGAGACGGTGACGCAATTGAAAAAACCAGCGACGTCTCACATCAGCGTGGCAACTGTTATTTCCAACGGATGCCTTTTCGTTGTTTTAAAGACTGTCTTGGCTCTCATTTTGAGTTCAGCTTCACCAACTTTGATGGCAGTTTTCTGCTTTTTTGCTTTTGTGGTGATTGAACTGGCGATTGTTTTTTCAATTCGGCCAGCACAGCCAGTGCTGGCCCAGGGGATTCTTACCGGGCTAATTATTAGTTTTTTTTCGCCCTTCGTTATTCTGGTGCTCAGTGCCCTGTTTGGTGTGCTTGGGGAAACTGGAAATATCCTGGTGCTCGTCTCCATTTCTATCGTGGGTTCTATTCTCCTGTTCAGAAGACTTGGATCATATCGATAAGAATTAATTCTGAACCCGATAAAACATTTTCCAGCTTTTGTCTGGAAGCTGAATCACCATCGGATCGGCAACTCGGTGACCAGGCAGCGGTGCCAGTCGGATTCCGGGTTCTGCCGTCCAATCCAGCCCGTTGGTTGACACAAAACTTTCAATCGTTCCACCGCGCAGGTTGAAAGCATACAACCGGAACTTTCCGCCTCCGATTTTTAATGGATTGGCTGGGCGATACTCTTTGGACACAAACGGTTTGACGACTTGAAAATTTGTTCCATCCCGGCTGGCGGCGATAAACGAACCCTGTTGCTGGTCAAACGAAGCCACCACCATCAGCCATTCCTTCCAGCCTTTAAATACATCTCCATCAATGAGTTGCAAAGGTGGAAGGACTGCTGTTTCCTGAGTAAAGTGGATTCCATCATCCGAAATCGCGCTGAAAATGGTTTGCGTGCCAATCCCGTTAAAATAATACAGCCGATAGCGACCATCTTTGAGTCGAACCACGCTTGGATCCAGCGTCTTGGCCACCGTCAGGTTTTGGATGGTCAGGTTGAGTGGGGTAAAGGTTTTCCCGCCGTCTTCAGAAATCGCGCAGTTGGTGGTTTCCGGTTCTTTGGTGGCGTCTACGTAGTAGAGCAAGATCTTTCCCTCACGCGTCACGACGGCAGTCGGTGCCGACGCATGGTCAAGCAATAACTTCCCGTCGTGCGTCCACGTCAGGCCATCGGGACTCGACGCACTGTAAATTTGATCGAAATACGGACCGCCCTCCTGCTGGAAAGTACTTGCCTGAACAGGCGATTCCGGTTGGATTGAACTGAGGTTGATCAAGGTGAAAACAAAAACCAGGGCGATGACACATCTGAAGATCATGGTGGCTTCCTCCGACGAGAAATTTGGTTTGAAGAAAAAGTGAGAGAGCGGGTGATGCCAATTTAGAATGAAGAATGAAGAATGAAGAATGAAGAATGGTTTAAACTGAATAATTTCAAATATTTAATAATTTCCTAATATGAGAATTCCATTCCAAAATAGCATCGTATGTTTCTGACAACGATTTCCCGACTGGTATTTGGTCAGTTCAGTTTTCAGTATTGACAGATGCAGACAGCCTGGGCAGGATGTGGCAAGCCGGGATAGATGCCCGGTTTGGATGATATTTATCCTGAATCTTGAGGTCAGCAATGAACCAGTTGATCATTAAAACCGAAGGGAAACCGATTAAATGTGAAATTTGCCATCAGTCGGACGTCTTTGACGTTGCAACTCAGGTATGTCTTCGGTGTCGGAATTTGGCAAGTGTGCCGTCGGCTTCAAAGCCGGTTGAGGCTTTTTCAGGTGATGATCAAGTCAGCTTTTTCAGGCGATTGAATACTCAATTTGAGAGTGCGGATTTAGAGCAAAAAAGGTTTGATTCAGCCTTTCAACACGGGAAGACTCTGGCGGTTTTGGTCTTTGCGATAAATCTTTTGTTTACAGCTTTTTTGTCTGAATGGTTAGAACCATTCTTTCGCGGCCCGGCCAATACACATTGGGTCATTCTTTCGATGGTTTCACTGTGGATTGCCCAACTGTGTGCTGCATTTTTCCTTGGCCGAAAGTACATATTTGCCAAAGGGTTCTTTCAGGTAATGGGGGTTCTTTTTTGCCTCCCACTCTTTCTGCTGATCCTTGTTTTGATTGAAATCTATTTTTAGACAACCAGATCGAATTCATTTTCAGAACATTATTGTGGAGGTTGTTTATGGACACACCGCCTGTTCATACCGAAGGCACGCCCAGTAAATGCGGGCTTTGCAACATGTCAGACTGTTTTGATGTCGAGACCCAGGTCTGCTTCCGATGCACTACTGTGCCGAAAGCACGTCCGATAGCCAAACCTGCTCAGTCCTCCTCGTCTGAGGATCGGGCCAATGTCTTTAAGCGGTTAAACTCGCAATTTGACGATTCGGTCAAGCAAGAGAAAGCCTTTGCTCAGGAAGCCCGTACCAGTGTCACGTTCGCACTTTTCATTTTCCTGCTTAATCTGATTGGGTTGGTTGGGTTTTCATTGCTTTTCGCAATTCTGATTCGATCTTCCCAGGGAGTTGATTGGGTTCGGTACTGGATGGTGGTGCTTTTGATTGTTGAAATAAGTATCGGAGTTTTGATCAGGGATCGGCATCCATTTCTTGCAAAAGGGTTTATCTATGGAGCAATAAGCACCTTTATGGTTCCAGTGGTAATCCTGGTAGTTTCACTGGTTTATTATTTTTTTGGGAAGTTTGGGCTTCTCTCTATTTTTTGGATTGTTTTGATTTATCTCTATTTGAGGTTTATCAGGCGAAACACGTGAGGATATATGACTTTTGACAATGCCATCGCACAATTTCAAGCTGCCGGGCTGGTGACGGTTGTGTGTCAGTCTCCGCCTTCGTGGTGTGATTTGCGGGTCTTGGGTGAATGTAACCCTGATGGGATATCTTTCCGTTGGGCGTGTTTTTTGAGGCACACGGGCTGTTCGTGGATTGTGTCAACGCCTCCGCATTATGTTCCTGGTCCGGGGCCGGAGTTTGAAGTCGAATCACTGGAAGATGCCGTGGCGCTGGTGATTTTCTTTTTTGAACATCGCCACGAAATTCGGAACGAAGACGGGTTTGAAACCGAAGCGTTGGCCAGCAAGTTATTCCGGCAATTTCAAAATGCAAACTGATCGTTCTTGAGTGTGTTGGCCACAGATTCAATGTAAGCCGCAGGTCTTCAGCTTGCCTCTTTGGTATTTTCATCCAGAACCTGGCGCACTTTTTGGACCAGTCCCAGCGGGGTATAGGGTTTTTGAATAAAGGCGACACCGGCTTCGAGCAGGCCATGGCGGACGATGGCGTCGTCAGTATAGCCACTCATAAACAGGATTTTGAGGTGTGGGTACTTAGCCCGTAGCATTTTGGCAAGGTCGGGCCCGCTCAGAGCGGGCATTACCACGTCGGTCAGGACCAGATCAACCAATCCGTTGACAGACTGGATAATCTGGAAGGCTTCTTTTCCACCAGTTGCCATTAACACCTTGTAGCCATACATTTTCAGACTGGTCACGGCCAGCTCGGACACGTTTTCATCGTCTTCGACCAGCAGAATGGTTTCAGTGCCCGAGATTTGAACGTTTGCCCCTGGATCGTTTTCGCTGGTTGGTTGCCCCGTAACAGCCGGGAAATATATTTTGAATGTGGTGCCGTGCCCTGGCTCGCTATAGACATTGATCGTGCCGCCGCTTTGCTGGACAATGCCGAAAACCATGGCCAGTCCCAAGCCAGTCCCTTTGCCGACTTCCTTGGTGGTAAAAAACGGCTCAAAGATCCGAGCCATGACATCAGGTGTCATCCCACAACCAGTATCAGTCATGGCCAGCATTACATACTGTCCCGCCTTGCAGTGAATATGGGTTGTGGCGTAATCATCACCCAGCACAACATTTGTGGTTTCAATCGTCAACCTGCCACCTGTGGGCATGGCGTCACGGGCGTTGACCGCCAGATTCATCAGAATCTGATCCAGTTGGCTCGGATCAACTTTGACTGGATTGAGGTCTGGGGCCAGCACGGTCGTAAAGAGAATATCTTCGCCAATCAGGCGGCACAGTAATTCCCCGGTTTCGGTGACAACGCTATTGAGATCAAGGATTTTGGGTTGCAAAATGGTCTTGCGGCCAAAACCCAGGAGCTGTCGGGTCAGGGTCGCTGCCCGTTTTCCAGCCTCGTTGATGGCTTTGATAGACTTGCGGACGGTGTGGTCGGTGTCAGGCAGCTTGAGCAAGAGTGTGCTATAGCCGGTGATAATCGTGAGCAGGTTGTTGAAGTCGTGGGCGATGCCGCCAGCCAGTTGACCAATCGCCTCCATTTTCTGGGACTGCCGGAGCTGGTCTTCCAGCCTTTTGCGCTCGGTGATGTCATTTTGGACGCCAACGAAATTCACCAGCCTTCCATGCTCATCGTGCACGGGGTTTAACGACAGGGCGTTCCAGAATGGCGTTCCATCTTTGCGATAGTTCAAAATTTCGACCGAACAGCCGCGCCCGGCGGTAATCGCTTCGCGGATTGTACGGAGGGTGTCTGGATCGGTATCCTTGCCTTGAAATATGCGTGGGTTCCAGCCAATCACCTCATCTGACCGATAGCCTGTAATTCGCTCGACCCCGGCGCTGGCATAAATAATCGGATTATCCGGCTGGGTTGGATCGGTGATGAGAATTCCTTGCGAGACCTCCTGAATGGCCCGGTCTCGAAGCCGCAAGGCTTCCTCTGCCTGTTTGCGTTCGGCAATCTCTTCCAGCAACTCACGGTTGGAGGCTTCCAACTGAAAGGCTTTCTTCTCCAGTTTGCGGACCAACACCTCGTTGTATTCTTCAAGTAGCACCGGTCCTTCATCTAATCGTTCTGCCACTGAGGGCGGGTCTTCCTGGCTGGCTTTGGCCAGAACTTCCTCAATGGTGGCCATAAAGGGTTCTGGTTCCGTCGGTTTGACAATGAAGGCATTGGCACCCAGATCCAGCGCCAACCGTTCGTCCCTTGGCTCGGTATACGTTGCGGTGTACACAACAAAGGGAATACGTTTGAGCCGTTCGTCAGCTTTCCATTGTCGCAAGAGGGTGTAGCCATCCATGACCGGCATCAGCAGGTCAGAGATGGTCAGATCAGGTGGCTGTTGCCGGGCTTTCACCAGTGCCTCAGCGCCATGCCGGGCTTCATCTACGCTGTAGCCGTGACCCTGCAACAACATCCGCAGCAGATACAGATTTCCCGCATTATCGTCCACAATCAGCACGTGGGTCATGAGTGAGATTCCTTGTATGGTGGAAGGAGGAAGCGTTCGACTTCAGCCACAAACGACTCCGGGTTGATTGGTTTTTCAATGTAGCCTTCGGCGCCGGCAGCCAGGCATTTTTCCCGGTCACCAATCATGGCGTATGACGTGACCGCGATGATTGGAATGGATTTTAAGTTTGGGTCATTTTTTAGGATGTGCGCCACGGCGTGGCCATCCATACCTGGCAACTGAATGTCGAGCAAGATCAGATCCGGGCGGAGTTTGGCTGCCAGTTCCAATCCTTGCGGACCGGTTTCCGCCTGGAAAATCTCATGGCCATGCTGCTCCAGCATAAATGTGGTCAGATAGCGGTTTTGCGCATTGTCTTCAATCAATAGAATTCTGGCTTTCATGATTTCACCCGTCCTTGCAATGGCAGCGTGACACAAAAAGTGCTGCCGGTTCCCCAGTGACTGTCGGCGCTGATTACACCACCCATTAAGGTGGCCAGACGCTGACAAATGGCCAATCCCAACCCTGTGCCTTCATGCTTTCGCGACAAACCGGAGTCAATTTGGCGAAACGGCTGAAACAGGTTTGGCAAGTCCTCTGGTTTGATGCCCATGCCGGTGTCAGCCACGTGTAGCCGGATGGCTGGATGATTTGACACCGCCCCTGGCGGCGTAAAATCGGCCACCAGTTCAGCGGTGACTGTAATTTCACCACGTTCCGTAAATTTCACGGCATTGCTCAATAAATTGAGCAGAATTTGCTCAAAACGGCGCTCGTCGCTCACGGCTTCGCCCAGTCCGGGTGCCAGATGCACATTGAGTGTGAGCCCTTTGGCCCCGGCCTGTGGTGTGACCAGCGTGATGACTTTGGTAATTGACCGGGAGATGTCAAATGGCGACCGACCAACTTCAAGTTGCCCGGCTTCGATCTTGGAAATGTCGAGCACATCATTGACCAGTGCCAGCAGGTGGCGGGCGCTGGTCCGTACCATATCAAGTTGTTTGCGCTGTTCTGGGTTCAGGGGCCCGGCCAGTCCCTGTAAGAGAATCCCGGTGAATCCAATAATCGAATTGAGCGGTGTGCGCAATTCGTGCGACATGGTTGCCAGAAAGGCTGATTTGATGCGATCTGCGGCCTCAGCCTGGTGGCGTTTTTTCTGCTCGGCTTCGATTCGCATCCGATCTGTAATATCAGTCCCGATGCTGAGAAACTCAACCACGCGGCCTTGTGCATCCCGCACGATGCGGTTGGTCCAGGCAATCCAGACGCGTTCGCCATTGCGGCGGATGTTTTCATTGATGTTTTGCTCAAATGCCTCTGGGGTAGTGCGGATGACTTCCAGGAGTTGTGTGAGGTCACGACCACTGCTTTCACTGGCTGGGACAATCGTGCCAATGACATGGCGACCGATGATCTCGTCGGCAGAATACCCAAAGAACTGCCGGCCAAACGTGTTGAGAAATGTGATATAGCCATCGGCATTCCAACGCAGGATGATGCTGCTGGCGTGTTCGACCAGTTCGCGATACTTTTGCTCACTCTCGGCCAGGCGAGCTTCGGCGCGTTTGCGATCAGAGATGTCAATTCCAACCCCCACCAGGCACTGTGTCTCTTCATACACCAGGCGCCGTCCGGTGAAAAAGTAGGGTGTGGTGGTGCCATCTTTGGCGACAAAGGACGCTTCAATAAATGACTCGCCGGTTGCGAATACTTCTGCGATTCGTTCCTCCAGGTCTGGTTTTTCTGCGTCTGAGAAGAAATCGCGTGGGTGCATGCGGGCAATTTCTTCGCCAGAGTAGCCCGAAACAGTCTCGAAGTTGCGATTCCAGCGCAAAAATTGTCCGTTTGAATCATAGAAATAGAGGATGCCGGGCATGCTCTCGATCATCATATCTGAGAACTGCTTTTCGTTGCGTACTGTTTGCTCTGCCAGGCGGCGTGCAGCCTCACGTTCAAAGTTGTCGAGGGCAAAAGAAATATCGGTGACGGCTTCTTCAAGGAGCCCGATCTCTCGGTCATAGAAAAAATTTCGCTCCCCGGCATAGACACTGAGCGTGCCAGACACTGCTCCATTCACCCGAATCGGAAATGCCCCCGAAGCCCGAAACCCTCGGTGTTCAAGCGCCGGACGCCAGGGGATGGTGGCCGGGTCGTTCAACGCGTCATTGCAAATATAGGGTTGACCCGTGCGAAAGGCTGTGCCCGATGGTCCATGGCCTTCTGGTCGATCATCGACATACACCGTGATGGTTTTGAGGTATTCCGTCTGGTCGCCACACTCAGCCACCGGCACCAGTTGGTGTGTTTCTGGAAGATGCCAGCCGATCCAGGCCAGGCAGAACCCACCATGCTCAACCAGGACCTGGCAAATTTTCTGAAACAGCTCTTCACGGGTTGCCGTCCAGACAATGGCCTGGTTGATCTGACTCAATGCCGCATAGAGCCTTGAGAGACGGGCAATCTCGCGCTCGCGCTCTTTTTGCATCGTGATGTCACGCAAGATCCTTGAGGTTCCAATCACGCGACCATTTGGGTCTTTGATTGGGGCTGCCGCAACTGAGACATCAAGCAACCGTCCATCCCTGGTCCGACGCAACGTCTCAAAGTGTGCCACTCGCTCATCCCGTTGCAGGCTTTCCAGTATGACATTTTCCTCTGGCCACCTGTCGTCTGGAAACAGCCGGGTAATCGAAGTTCCAATTATCTCACTGGCTGGATATCCAAAAATTGCCTCAGCGCCAGCATTCCAACTGGTGATGGTGCTCTTCAGATCGGTGCTCAAAATAGCATCGCGCGACGATTCAACAATCGCCGCCAGATGCTGGTGATAGTCGTGAGCCCGTTTGGTGTCAGAGAGATCGTGGATTGTGCCCAGCAGTGTGCCGTCTGGCATTACCGTTGCCATTACATCCGCTGAAAAAATCGAACCATCTTTGCGCCGAAATTGCCATTCCCGGCGATGGTCAGCCTGGTTGTTGATCTGGTCTAATGCCTCCTCAATATGGTGGACTTCTGACTGAACGACAATATCGGAGGCATGCAGCCCAATCAGTTCGTCACGTGAATACCCAAGCATCCGGCAGATACTCTCATTCGCATCAAGATAATAGCTTTGGGTGTCAGCATAGAGGATGCCGACCTGGGCATACTCAAACAGTGTGCGGCACCGTGCCTCGCACACCTCCAGGGCTGCCTCAAGTGTCGGTTCAGGGTGTCGTGGCTCGGGGCAGGCGTGGGTGACTCCGGCAAAACCAATGTGATGGTGGCTGGTATCAAAAAGCGCGGTCAGCGTGATCGTGGCCCAGTGTGGCCTTCCACCCTTGGCCTGGAGTTGATGTATGGCGACCTCATAACATCCAAGCGTTAGAGCTTCCTGCATCATCTGCTGGGGGATACCGCCAGCCACGTCTTGAACCAGGTACAACCGCGAAACGTGGTGGCCAATCATTTCTTCAGATGAATATCCATAGCACTGCTCGGCACCGCGGTTCCAACTGATCACCGTGCCGCCTGGATCAAGCATAAAAATGGCATAGGTGCTGATTGAATCAACCAGCACCTGGAAATGCCCGGCAGGTGGCTGTGTCAAAGCAGGATTGATAGATGGTTTGGGTTCAGGAAGGGTCAGCATACATTTAGGAATCTTCTTGGGGCGTTTGAGAAAAGCCGTTTCAGCCGTTTCAAGGCGGGAAGTCACGTGCAAACATCAGCCACAGTTTCAGTCAGTCGAGCCTGACCTGTACTTTCAATGTCTGACCTCGGGGCAAAGGTCTGGCAGAGCTGGTTATCTTTTGGTAACTATAAAGGAATCAGTGCCAATAGTGTACGCCCCATCAAGAAACTTTCTGACCAGGTACTGAATGACATGGGGGAACTGGCTGGATTTTTTTCCGGAGTTCAGGCGAAAAAGTGCCGATCCTCAGTTGAAATACAATTTTAGATGGAATATGGGTTGTGATTCACGGTTTGTTGATTATCCATCACCACAACCAGAGATCGCCGCACTGATTCATTTATTAAAATCCACGGTTCACCCACTGGGGAATTGACTGAAAGAAGCCGGGTGAACTACTCACGAAAAACTGGTAATTATGAAAAACCATTGGATTTCAGGCTGGATTCTTGGATTGATTGTTTGGGGAACTATGGCGTGTAGCACCTCGCCGCCGCCACCGGCGCCGCCCGCTCAAGCACCAGTATCAAAACAAAAGCTTGAGGCACCCTGTGCGGTGTGTGGTATGCCGGTTGTCGAAGCCTGCCAGAATCGGTTTGAAGGTGCTGGTGCCACGGCTCATTTATGTTCGGCAATTTGCGCTGCTTCTTATGTTCAAAAGACCCCGGCACAGGAAGCCACCCTCAAAGTGGTTGATTTCCAAACCCGTGCGCTGACCCCGGCGCCGGACGCATTTTATCTCAAGGGATCAACTCTGACTGTTATCGGAGCGATGCCTCCCACCGTCGCTGCTTTTAGTGATCGCACAGCGGCTGAACAGGCAGCGAAAAAGAATGGTGGCAAAGTGCTTGACTGGAAAGGGGTTCTGGCTGAACTCCGCAAGTCGCCCGAATTCCAGTCCCACTGATCTTCATTTTGAAAAGCGGCGTCAAGCCGCCGCACTCCACAGGATATATGCTGACACTGCTTGCTGTTTTTATCATTGGATTGTTCAGTGGCTGGTTGCTTGATTCTGCGGCTGATCTCTCGCAGAAAGTCTCAGCTCAAGTCAATTCCACACCCGCCGCGATTGAAAACCTGCCGCCATCAGCGCCGGTGTGGGCTTTTTTCCCGTTTGGTGTTGGAAGATTGCTGGCTTATTTTGTGCTTGGCGGCGCGGCAGGATTGCTGGGGACCCTGGCTTTCGAACAGGCTGTGTTAAACGGGAAAATCCGCTATTTGTTTGTCATTGCAGGACTTGGGTTGCTGACTTTGTTTTTTGTCTTGCACGTGCTTGTGCCGTCACCAGAAATCACCCTTAAAAAATTTGGGCAGGCCCGATTTGGGCAGGCAGGTCTGCGGCTTGTGAACCAATGGCCGGGCCCGGTGCGCTATCTGGCGCTCGGACTCATAGACGCCTTGCTCCCCAATCACATTACCTGTGCTTTGATGGTACTGGCCTTTACGTCGTGGGACAGTTTGCGCAGCACGATGCTGATGCTCAGTTTTGGGTTTGGGATCTTTCCCATGTCCGCCTTGAAAGCTCTGCTTCCAGAACTTACCGCCCAGATTGTCAAAGAAGTTTCTTCGGCGCTGGTAACGGTGATTGTGTGCCTGTTTGCCGGGGTATTTTTCTTACGTGGGGCGGGCTATGCCTTTGTCAACGGGCAGATTGTCCGCGATGACCTCTTGCACGAAGGCCACGAGGTCTCGGCTGATGATTCAATTGTGCGAATCAATGTTCCGTTTCCACAGATTGAATTGACTGACCTGGAAGGGAAAAAACATCGTCTGCAGGAATATCGCGGGAAAACCGTGGTTCTGGTGACGGTTGGCACCCATTGTCCCTGTGTCGAAGCCTACCGCGAGCGACTCAATACCCTGGCCAAACGGTATGAACCGGCTGGCGTTATCTTTTTGGGGATGAACCCGAACGGTAACGAGCCGGAAGCTGAAATCCGAGACCATCAGCGGAAAAAACCATTTATCTTTCCAGTCACGATTGATGCCGACCAGCATGTCGCCGATGTGATCAAAGCCAAATGCATGACCGAAACTTATTTAATTGATACCAACGGGTTGCTTCGGTATCACGGACGGATTGACGACAACATTTACTATCCGCAAGACGTGACCGACCACACGCTGGAAAATGCTCTCAATGTTGTGCTTGGCGGCAAACCACAACTTCTGACCAGTCAGGTCGCCATGGGATGTGCCATTGTGCGGAAGAAACTGCCGGTGGTGGGGCTGAAAAAGGCGGGCTGAATACGTGGGGCTGAGGGCTGAAGACTTTCGGGCTCAGGGCTTGGGGCTGAGGGATGAGGGCTGAGGGATGAAACCAAACTACTTCTTTAGCCCGACTTCTTCAGCCCTCAACCCCTAGCCCTCAGCCCTGGTTTTCTCAGCCCTACTTATTGAGTTCGGCGATTTCGGCCAGCATTCTCTGGAGTTCTGCCCCTGAAATCCACTGTCCTCTGAGCATCACGCCAGCCGTTTTTGAGGCATTGGCGATGCTGGTGAGCGGGTTGGCATCAACCAGCACCAGATCGGCGCGTTTTCCAACTTCGATGGTTCCAATTTGTTTGTTGAGTTTGAGGTATTCAGCCGGAGTTCGGGTGGCGGCTTCGAGGGCCTGAAACGGAGTGAGCCCGGCATCAACCAGCGCCTGGAGTTCGCGATGCAGGGCAAACCCTGGTACCAGAAAGAATTGCGGCGAATCAGACCCGGCCAGCAGTTTGGCCCCGTTTTGGGCCAGTCCCACCACCAGTTGATTCCGAATCTGAGTAAACGGAAGCCGATCTTCAAGCGGAATGGCATTGTTGAGAAAGCTCTGTTTTTGTTTGGTAAAGTCAGAGCGCATTTTCGGTGTGGCGTAGCGCAACTCGGGCCACTTGAGCAGATCTTCTGGTTTCTCATCTGACACAATGACTTTAAAGAGAGCCAGTGTCGGTGTGTTATAGACGCCAGCCGTTTTCGTAGTTTGGGCAAGGGCGGGAATCCGTGCTGTTTCCACATACTGGAGAACCGGCCCTAGAATAATCTGACCCGGCGGCACTTGAACCGGGACGCTGGTCGGCAGCAAGGCCCGGATGTAACCATCCAGATGTTCAATCGTTTCCTGCCTGGCATTGAGTGCGCGTTCGAGTCCAACCGTTTGCGTAACGTGACCGGCAACCGGGATTCCCAATTTCCTGGCCGTGGCCACAATGGCGTCATAGGTCTGAGGACTCAGGTTTTCGTGGACTTTGATCAAATCAAATCCAGCGTTTTTATATTCAGTGACCAGTTGTTCACCTTCAGCCGGATTGGGCGCTATAAATCCAAGGATTGGTGGCCCGGAAGTAATTAAGGTCGGGCCTAATGCTTCGCCTCGGGCGATCCGGTCGCGAAGCACCAGATGGCTCGGGTTGCCAACCATATTGCGAATGGTGGTAATGCCATTGGCGAGATTGAGTTTTAACCACTGCCGGGCCAGATCGTTGGGCAAATTGGTATCGCTGGCAAGGTGGGCATGGGCGTCAATTAATCCGGGCAGCAAAAATTTGCCGCCAGCCTCAATGCGTTCGGCTTTTTTGGGGATTTTGACTTGATTGGCCGGTCCAATCTTGCTGATTTTGCCGTTTTTGACCAGCACGACCTGATTTTCCAGGACCTGTTCCCGGTCCATTGGAATGACGTTAACGTTGACAAAAGCATAGAGCTTTTTCTGTGGATTGGATTGACGGGCCAGCGTGGTGGCCGGGAGCACACACACGCAAAGGAAGACTGCAAAAACCCACTTGATGCGAGCCATGCCAGAAAACCTCCGATATAGAACTGAGCGGGTAAGGGGATTGAGAAGGTCGGGAAAGAATGAAATGAAAGTGGTTTATTGCGGTACAGGTTCTTATGGCCTGAATTGTTGATACCAACCTGCAATAAAATCCCTGGAATAAAAAACAGTCAGGTGACTCAGTCAAATAAACGTAGCGAACGACTGACGACTAAAAAAATAATAGCCAGCACTACGAAAAGCAAAAAAGTTGATAACCGTCGCACTTTGCTTCGCTTTTAGTAGTGCTGGCTTAGGCCAAACATTTACCCTGCATATCAACCGATATGCTTGATGTGCAGAGTACTCGCATTCCTGGAAATAGGAATTTGAATGTGATCAAGCGTGCCTGGCATGACACGAACCGTGAAAAGAAGTACCCGAACCGTGTCAGCCTTCCTCCATCAACGCCAGTAATCGGTCGCGATAGGTCCGGCTGAGCGTAAGCTGGTTTCCATTGCGCAGGATCACGGTTTGATCTCCGTTAAAGAGCGGCTGAAGTTCCTTGATCCGGTCAAGATTGACAATGGTGGTGCGGTGGATGCGCACAAACTGGGCTGGATCAAGCCGGCTTTCAATCTGGTTCATTCGCTCGCGAATTAAATGGACCTCTTTGCCAACGTGAAGCTCCAGATAGTTTCCAGCCGTTTCGATCCAGTCAATTTCATCAACCATGAGAAAAATGGTTCGTCCCGAGGTTTTAACCGCCAATCGTTTGAGAAATTTCTGCTCCGGGTTAAGTGTTTTCAAAAGTGCCAGCAACCGTTCATCCTGTGGCTCGGGCTCAGCGCGCTGAATCTGTTTTTTGGCGCGGTTGAGCGCCTGGACAAATCGTTCCCGGTCATAAGGTTTGAGCAGATAGTCCAGCGCGTTGACTTCAAAGGCTTTCAGCGCAAAATGGTCAAAGGCGGTGACAAAAATGAAGGCCGGCATGTGATCCAGGCCGATATGATTCAAAACTTCAAATCCATCAACTTCAGGCATTTGAATATCGAGAAACACCAGTTCGGGTTTGAGCGAGGTAATGGCGTCAATGGCTTCCAGTCCATTTCCACACTCGGCCACAATTTCAATTTCGGGGTCGTCATTGAGAAACCGGGCCAGTTTCTGACGTGCCAGCGGCATATCGTCAATGATCACTGTCTGAATCTTCTTCATAAAAAACTTCGGCAAAATCGGTATGAAACGGAATGGTGACATGAACCGACATGCCGCCATCCGGAAGGGTTCGAAATTCAAACTGCTGGTTTTCGCCATACAGGCGTTTGAGTCGTTCGCGGGTGTTGGGCAACCCGATGCCGAGGCCCAGAGCCTGCTCAGGCGTCCCCTTGATTCCAATGCCATCATCTGAAACCTGGAGTTTGAGCGAGCCATTCTGGCGAAAAGCCCGAATGTTGATGGCACCGCCACTGATGCGCGGGGCAATGCCGTGCCGAATGGCATTTTCAACCAGCGGTTGGAGCACCAGGTTGGGCACCCGGGCCGGCAGTACATCGCGGTCAATCTCAAATTCAATCGTGAGTCGGTCCTGGAGCAGCGTTTTCTGAATCTCCAGGTACTTTTTGAGGAATTCAAGCTCTTCGCGCAACGTGATTTCCTGGTTCTGGCTGCTTTGGAGCGTGGTTCGAAGCAAATCGCTCAACTGGGTAATGGTTCGATCGGCCAGTTCAGGATGGTCATAGACCAGTTCGGAGATGGCATTGAGGGTGTTGAACAGAAAATGTGGGTGGATCTGCATTTTCAGCGCCTGAAGCTGAGCCTGGGCAAAACGGTATTCGCGATCTTTGTATTTTTGAAAATAAGTAATTGCCTGACTGACGCCAATGATGCCCAGATACACCAGAATATCGGTGGCCCCAACCCCCACCAGGACCGCCTTGAGCGGAATCGGATTATGCGCCGCCCGTGCGATATTGAGGACAAAGGTGTTGGCGGCCCGCAGCATAGCCATATGGACCATGGCGAAAGGAATCGCCAGGAGCAATAACACCAGGGTGTTTCGAAGCTGATGTGGTGCTTCAATTGGATATTGTTCACCAAACCAGAACACAAACGGGGTCAGGATCGCCCAGCCGTAAAACAATACCAGATTGGCACTGAGTGCTTCGATCCAGGTGAGTGGCAGAGCCGATTGGCTATGGAGCACATAGGTTTGCGGCGTGAAAATGAGTGCCAGAAATGTCCAGCACACCAAAATACCAGTGGCGCGAACCAGATGAGCTTTGATCCCCGATGAAGAAAATGACTGAAAGTTTGACATCGTGGAGAAGAAAGAATTGAGAACGAAGAATAAAAAATGAAGAAAAGATAGGCGATCCTCAATTCTGTATTCGTCAGTTCACGACTCATTTTGTTCCTAAAAATGTTCAATGGCGTTGATTTCGTTTAGGGACAGTCGAAATTTACTGACGCCACTGATACCGGCGATCTGGTGTGGAGTTCAGACCCTCACCGCAGCGCCAGTAACGGCTGGTTGCCATAAGGTCGAGGCGAGTGCGACTTCGCCTGGTGGTTGACCATGCCTGCGACCAATTTCACCAAGAAAATCAGCCAGTTGCAAGTAAAAGTCCAGAGTTCTGGCGTTTGCCTGCAAAAACCTGGGCTGAGATCATTTCCTGGAAAGTTGACCGGCGACAGAGTTTGGCGAAAAATAGAGCCGTCGTTTGCTCAAATTCACCATCATCGAATCATAGTCAACTCAATCGAAACAACTGTTCTTCACTTCTTTTGCCAGGACACCAATGGATACAATTGTTTACCTTGATCGTGAAGCAATTCGGGCGCCGCTTCGAATGCCAAATTTTCCACATCGGTGGGTTGAATATCCCAACACCCTGCCTGACCAGGTTGCTGAGCGTCTGAGCGAGGCAACGCTGGTGTTGACCAACAAAGTGCGAATATCAGGCGAAGTTCTGCGTCAATTTCCAGCCATTCGCTATATCGGAGTCACCGCAACCGGAACGGATTGTGTTGATCTCGATGCCTGCCGACAGCTTGGGATTACAGTCACTAACGTTCGGAACTGGTGTGCGACACCGGTGGCGGAACAGGTTTTTGCTTTGATTTTCGCTCTGCGCCGCCAGATTGTGGCTTCTGTCCGTCAGGTCGAACTGGGAGAGTGGCCACGGGCCACCAGTTATTGTGTGTATCCACCCGTGATTCCGCTCGATCTTGAAGGATCAACGTTAGGCATCATCGGCGCCGGGACGATTGGCGGGAAAGTGGCATCAATCGGAAAAGCGCTGGGGATGAAAGTGATGATTGCTGACCGACGTCAGGCGATTGACCTTCGACCTGGCCGGGTTCCGTTTGAAACTGTGCTGGCTGAAAGCGATGAGCTCTCACTCAATTGCCCCTTGACTCCGGAAACCCATCACCTGATCGGCCAACCAGAATTGGCATTGATGAAACCACAGGCACTCTTGATCAATTGTTCACGCGGGGGTCTGGTATGTGCCCCGGCACTTGCGGAGGCACTCCGGCAGGGACGTCTTGGAGGTGCGGGGATTGATGTTCTTGAAACCGAGCCACCACCAGATGACCATCCCTTTTTAGGAAAGGAGGTTCCAAATTTGATCGTGACACCGCACGTGGCCTGGTTGAGTGTTCGGTCACTCGAAGAATTGACCAGGCAGGTTATCAATAACCTGGAGCAGTATCGTGCCGGGGTTCCATGGAATCAGGTTGGGTTATTTTAACTTTTTTATTTTGTGTTATCAGACCTAAGGTTAAGTGATTGTCCAGTTTGCAAACATCTTTTTTGAAGATTCTATGCGTAACGGCTTGTGCTGCTTTGGGTATCGTCGCTATTCTGAACCATACTTCTTTGGTTCAGTCTTATTCACTTAATGATTACATTCTTTTATTGCAGGTGGCTCGCATGACGAAAGCTGGATATCGCTCATCAGGAACCTTCTACCATTCTAACACTTTTGATTTAAGATCATTTTTTTCTTCTATTTACACAAAATCACAAACCTGTATCACAGCCATTTTCCCTCGCACTGACATACACACGTTTTTCATTCTTGGGGTGGTTGCCCTGATTGCCAGCCTGTCCTCAGGTACGGCTCAGGCTCAATCGGTCTCGATCACCAAACTCAAACCAACCCAAACCCCTATCAATCAGACTCCGGCCAAGATTGTCCTTCGAGGAAGCGGATTTACAGCACAATCAGTGGTGCGCTTTGGTCAGACTGAAGTCCCGGCCAAAATCAATGTCAGCCGGGGCAAAATTGTGGTTCGAAATGCGCCGGGCTCATTTTTTCAAAATAGCGGGGCCATTGACATTCGAGTGACTGATGCTCAGGGCAATCAATCCAATGCGGTGCGGCTGGTCGTGGGGAGTGGAAATTCAATCCGGATTGATCAACCTGAATCTATGGTGGTCAATGTTCAAAACAAAGTTGCCATCAAGGCCACCGTTTTGGATGTCAACGGAAGCCCGATTCCCAATGCAACACTGAGTTTTCAAAGTGCAAATCCGACTCAGGCTTCAGTTGATGCAACCGGACAGGTGACGGGTCTGACTGCCGGAGCCGCCACGATTCAAATCACCTCGGGTGATGCCGTTCGAACCGTCACGTTTTCGGTCAACGGTGTTTCAGTGGTTGATTCAGGGATCTTTGGTGACGGAGATATTCTGGTCGTTCCCAGTTTAGGCCGGATTTTCGCCAGTGATTTACGCAACCACATTATTAAAGGCGCCCAAATTGGCCAGCCACTGGCCAACCTGGCTGGCTCACCGGGAAATCCAGGGTTATCAGATGGCCCATTTACCGCATCCAGATTTAGTGGGCCCCTCGGACTGGGGCTGGGTACGCAGCGAATCTTTCTGGCAGACACGGCCAATCAGGCCATTCGTCGGTTTAATCTTCAAACCAATCAAGTTGATACCATCATTGAAGTCTCAGATTTGGCCAGCGCCGGAGTCACAAGCTGGGGACCACGCGGAGTCGTCCAGGCAGCAGACGGGAATTTATACATTACCGACGCTCAAAATAGTGTTATCTGGCGAGCGCGATTGATAGGAACTCAGGTCCAAATGAGTGTCCTGGCCGGAGGAATCGGTCAGCCAGGGCTGGTTGATGGTGCGGCCACCGGCGCTCGATTTAACAACCTGCAGGAAATTGCGATTACAGGCAATATTTTGACCGTGACAGATCGCGGCAACAAAGTGGTGCGACTGGTGGCCCTCCCGAGCGGTGCGGTCAGCACCATTGGAAGTTCAAATGCCGGGCGACCAGATCAGACCACACGGCTCAACACGATTCCCCAGGCTGACGTCGTGTTTAATGATCCAGAGGGCGTGGATGTGGATGCCGCCGGTAACATTTATGTCACCGACGGGACAACCGTCAAAGTGCTATCCATTGTGAATAATCAGATTAGTTCGATTACAGATCTGGCTCAACCTGGTACGTTCCAGAATGCGGTCGGAGTATCAGTCGGCACGGACTCAACATTTGTGCTGGACTCTGGAAAAGGTCAGGTGATCCGGGTGGGCACCAGCGCTCCGACCATTACCAGCATTTCACCAACCCAAATCAACGCCGCTTCCCCACCGGAAATTGTGGTCGTAGGCACAAATTTTCTGACTGAAACTTCAGTAACCTTCGGTCCGATTCCGGCAGCTTCAGTTTCGGTTGAGAGTTCAACCCGCCTGCGATTTACCCTCCCGTCACTCCCGTTTGGTGGAACGCTTCAGGTTGTGGTTCAACATCGTGGCGGCTCGGCAGCCGGTTCCCTGACCGTGGTGGGGACCCCATCGGCACCAGCCAATCTGGTCGCCAAAGTAATCTCACCGACCGAAGTCACCTTAACCTGGCAGGATACAAGTTCCAACGAAACCGGATTTGTGGTTGAGCGAAGGCTTGGTGAGAGCGGTTCATTTGTCCAGGTCAGTACCACTCAACCCAATACCACCTCTTTTTCAGATCGAAATTTAACCCAACGTATTTCGGTCACCTATCGTGTCCGGGCGGTAAATGCTATCGGCGCCTCAGCCAATTCCAACGAGGCCACGGCGGTACCACGAAATCTGGTTCAAATCACGTTTTCACCTCGGGCGTCAACCCTGTCACCAGGTGAATCGCTTTCCACCAGTGTGAACTTTGAAGTGAGCACTGAACCTGGAGACCAGCCAGGCACTATCTTGCTGGATATCCCCCTTGATCCAAACCGGTTTGATGTCGCCAAGGCCACGGCCACCCCTGGTGGGCTCATTTCCTCTGAGTTTTACGCTCCATCAGATCTGGTGGTGGCCCCGTTTGAAAATGGCATTCGGATCATTCTCACCAGCAGTCGCAATCCGTTCAACGCTCAGATCAGTGGTGGAAAAGGGATCTTTTGCACTATTTCGGTTCCAGTGCTTGCGGGAGCACCGTCCGGCTCAGTTTCGATTGACGTTTCGGCTCAACCACCGTTCGCGACTCAATTCAACGAATCGCTCAAGGACGGGGCCAAAATCATTCCATTTGTGAGTACCCCGGCACCGATCACCATTCGGTAATAAAACCAATGATGAATTATGAACTGGTTTTGTGATTCATAATTCATCATTCCTTTTGATGAGGATTTGGTATGTTGCGTCGTCCTTTTCAGTCCAGGTCAAATTTCCGTAGAGCTTTATTTATCATTGGTTTAACAATTTTATTTTCAACACTGTATCTCAAGAATATTCCTTATTCAAAAGCGGCATTTTCAGCCACTCAGAAATCCGGGTCCGGGTCTAGAATTACTATCCGTGCCAGCCAGCTTCAAAACAAATGGCTCTCATTGTCAAATGGCACCACCCTCACTACAGATGACCTGACAACGGATGATGCTGATCAAGCCTCACGCAACACATCGCCGGGGCAGCCTGAAGCCCTGGCCAGCGCTGATTTCAACAATGATGGCGTTCCAGATTTAATTACGGTTGACACGCTGGGTGGCGCGGGCTCAATTGACCTCTGGCTGGCGAACCCAGAATATCGGTCATTGTCTTCGCTCCAAACACACCGACGGGATGAACAGGAACCCTTTCAAACATCACCCTTTGCCTCCAGACCTGTCCGGTTTTCAGTCCCTGACCGCCCACGCTTTGTCGGCGCTGGTGATTTTACCGGCGACAGTCAGGCCGATGTGGTGGTGGTTAGCCGAACCACCAACCACCTCTTGTTTTTTATCGGAGATGGCCAGGGAAACCTGACTGCTGGACCGGTCACCACACTTCCTGGCAAGGTTTCAGCCTTTACCGTGGGTGATATTAATCGGGCTGATGGCCTGCCGGACCTGGCACTGGCAGTTGACAGCCTGTCTGGAAGCGAAGTTCTGGTGTTTGAAGGTCCGCTTGGCGCCATAGCGGCTGAGCCAGAGCGTTTTGTCTTTCCAAACAAGGTCAACGGTCTTGCCTTTGGGCTATTTGTTCGAGTCAGCGGCTTTGATCTGGCAGTGGCGGCTGGTGAGACCGTTTCGTTG
>CAZXCE010000031.1:2223-27654 GCA_964639175.1 uncultured Clostridia bacterium | reverse complement strand
GTAAAAGTCTCTGGGTTAAATGATGAACGGCGGTTGTGCGCCTGGGTCACAGGCTGAATGGTGAAAGTCAGAAGCTCAGAACCGGGGATTAGAGCTTATAAACCATTTGAATTCAATGATTTTTCACCTTCAACCGCTCGACCGATCAACTGGCGGCGCAATGACTGTGCCGGGTGAGTCGCGCTTACAGTTCCTCGATAATCAGGTTTGGATTGGTATAAATGCAAATATCGGCTGCAATTTTCATTGCCTCTTCGGCAATCGTGCGTGCCGGAAGCTGAGTATGAGCCAGGAGCGCCCGCGCGGCAGCAATCGCATATGGACCGCCAGACCCAATCGCCATAATTGGTTCATCCGGTTCAATCAAATCGCCAGTGCCGGAAATCATCAAGATTGACTTTTCATCAGCCACCAGCAACAGGGCTTCCAGATGGCGAAGGAATTTATCGGTTCGCCAGTCTTTGGCCAGTTCGACCGCTGACCTGAAAAGTTGCCCGTGATATTGCTCAAGCTTGGCTTCGAAGCGGCCAAATAACGCAAAGGCATCGGCGGTTGAGCCAGCAAACCCGGCGAGGATTTTTTCATTGTACAGCCGGCGAATCTTGCGGGCGCCAGATTTGACCACAGTTGGGCCCATCGTGACCTGGCCATCACCGACCATAACCACTTTGTTATCACGCCGAACTGCCAAAACGGTGGTGCTCCGGATTTCCGGTGTTCGAGAAGGAGTTGATCCACGAACCATCGAAGTCATTAGATAGAGGAACCTTTCCGGCTACAGAGGTAAATGCTTGATAGAGAGACAAGTCTCGAAGGTTTATCACAATCCCCCTACTGGCGCAAATCAGGTTGGGAAACGAGTGACAAAGTAACAAGATGACAATTCATTTCCGGCACCTTCTCACAGTGTCACCCTACTCATATCGGAGTGCCACCAGCGGATCAACCTTCGAAGCCCAGCGTGCCGGGATAAAGCAAGCCAGCGCGGCAATTCCAAGAAACGTGACGGCGACCACAACAAAAGTGATTGAATCAGTTGGGCTTACCCCATACAACAACTTATCCAGTAACCGGAGCGATGCCATTGCCAGCGCCAAACCAATGGCGATGCCAAATCCAGCCAGCCTGAGCCCTTGAAGAAGAATCATCCACACGACATCTGGCCGCTGGGCACCAAGTGCCATCCGGATGCCAATTTCATGGATTCGCTGGGAAACGACATAGTTCATCACTCCAAAAATCCCAATCGCTGCCAGCACCAGCGCCACACTGCCAAAGATGCCAGTCAACAGGGCATTGAGTTCAAATGGCGCGAGATATTCCCCCAATCGCGAAGCCAGGGTACGCACATTGTGCACCGGCACATCTTTATCAATCCGGCTGACGGCTGGCTGTAACCAGGAACTGAGGTTGGAGGGATTGGAACTGCGCAAGACAAGAAACATGGAGGTCACCGGCTGCTGCTGGAGGCTCATATAGACTTCGGGAAGTGTGTCTTCGAGCGCTCCATCGTGCTTGATCGTGCGCACCACACCAACAATTTCAAAGGATTTTTGGGGATTGTCAAACGTCAGTTTTTTCCCAAGTGGCTCTTCGCCGTGTAAAAACTGGGAGACAAACGTTTCGTTGACAACCACAGCTCCTGGGGCTTTGGCACTATCCAGATCAGTCAAATCCCGTCCTTTCAGAAACTGGATCTCCATTGTTTTGAAATAATTCGGAGTTACGACTCGATAGTCAGTCTGCTGTGATTGGGTGGGGTCGCTCCCCGCCAGATTCAAGAATTGAAACGTGGTGGCGGTTCGGGCACCGGTTAAGGGCAATTCAGAAACCGCTGCGGCTGACTGGAGGCTCGGAAAGGTTTCGACTTCGCGCATCACGGCCCGGAAAAATGTCTCGCGCGAGGCATAATCTTTATAGCGCGCCGTGGGAATCGTCACCCTGGCCGTCAGAATGCCGGTTGGGTTAAATCCAAGCTGTGTTTGCTGGAGCGAGAGAAAACTTCGGAGAAACAACCCGGCGCCGAGCAGGAGCACGAGCGCCAGAGCCACTTGAGCCACCACAATGGTGTTGCGCACATATCGCCAGGTGAGGTGCCCGCCGCCTTCCCTTCGGCTTTTCAATTTTTCGCCGACGTTGTCTTCAAATGCCTGAAAGATTGGCGTGATCCCAAATCCCAGTCCGGTCACCACGGTCAAACCAATGGCAAAGGCAAGCACACGCCAGTCGAGTCCAATTTCAGCCACTCGCGGAATATTGGTTGGATCAATCTTGAGGATATATGGGGTTCCGAGCACCGCCAGCACGATGCCAAGCACCCCGCCAGGGAGCGTCAACAACCAGCTTTCAACCAGAAACAGCCGCAAAAGCTGCCAGCGGCTGGCACCCACTGCCAGACGAACCGCAATTTCGCGACTGCGAGCGGTCATTCGAGCCAGTTGCAAATTGGCAATGTTGGCGCAGGCAATCAGAAGAACGGCAATGGCAGCCGCCAAGAGGACCAGAAGTGCCGGTCGGATGTCACGGGTTAATCGCTCATACATCGAAACCAGCTTCACCCCGGTCATGGCGTTGGTTTCAGGAAACCGTTGCTGCAAATCCCTGGAAATCCCATCCATTTCTGACTGAGCCTGCTGCAGGCTCACCCCTGGCTTGAGCCGGGCAATTGAGCGCAGATAGTGATTCCCACGGGTATCAGGTGACAGATCGAGCGTCAGCGGCGTCCACACCTCAACCTCAGGTGTTGGGAAACCAAACCCTTCGGGCATAATGCCAATCACCTGATAGGGTTCCTGATTGAGGGTCAGTGTTCGGCCAACGATGTTTGGATCGGCACCAAAAGCCCTTTTCCAGGTGTTGTGACTCAGCAAGACGACCCGATGCTTTCCCGGCTGTTCTTCTTCCTGGGTAAAGGCTCGTCCTAATGATGGAGAGACACCAAGAACGCGGGTAATCCCCGGTGAGACGAGCGATCCCTGGAACCGGATCGGCTGATCGGCGCCAGAATAATTCAGATCAATAGAGCGATAAGACGCCATGCTGTCAAAGCACTGATTGAGCTGTCGCCAATCGGCAAAATCGTGAGCTGAATTGCTAAACTCCCCTTTTCGCTCGATGTGCGAAGTAAAACAGTGGACGATCTGGTCGGGTGCCGGATAGGGTAACGGTTTGAGTAACACACCATTGAACACACTGAAAATTGAAACGTTCGCACCGATTCCAAGTGCCAGCGTCACCACAGCGATCAACCAAAAACCAGCGTGCTGTTTGAGCGAACGAATCGCACACCAAAAGTCATTGTGCAAACCATGCATAAGAATCCTCACGAAAACAGAAAATGTCGAGTACCGGAGATGCCTGGTTGGAAAGAAACCCAGAATACGGCGGCCAGCGGTCAAATTCCAGTTGTCGTGCATCTATTGACTTGCTAAAAAGCTTCTTTCTTTCAACACCGGCGCACACTCCATTTCACCCTCAATCCCTTTCGGAGTTTTTCTGATGAAATTTGCTATTCGTCTTGTTCTCCTTGTGGTGCTTATGACGTTCTCACTCTCCGCTTCAACCCTGGCCCAAATTGGCCCTGATGCGCATCGCGACATCCACTCCTTTTCCGCCCCAGACCAGATTCGGGTCAAACATGTGGACCTGGACCTGGAAGTTCACTTTGAGCAAAAAATGCTCAAGGGGACGGCGACGCTGGAACTCGAACGCTTCTCAAAAGATGCCGCCACCCCGTTGCGGCTCGATACGCGGGACCTCACGATCTTCAAAGCTGAAGCCTCAGCCGACGGAAAAACATTTAGCGAAACCAAATTTGAACTTGGCGCCGCGGATGCAATTCTTGGGGCCCCGCTGACGGTACAGCTTCCGGCCCAGGCCACCCACGTTCGCATCACCTATGAAACCAGCCCCAAAGCTTCGGGGGTGCAGTGGCTCGATCCATCACAAACGGCTGGGAAAAAATCGCCTTACATGTTTACCCAGTCACAGGCCATTCATGCCCGGAGCTGGATTCCACTGCAGGACAGCCCGCAAGTCCGGGTGAGCTACAATGCGCGAATCCGCACCCCCAAAAATCTGCTGGCGGTGATGAGTGCCGACAACGACCCGAAGACCAGACGGGATGGTGATTACTCGTTCAAAATGGCGCAACCAATTCCTGCCTATTTGATTGCTCTGGCGGTCGGAGACATCAAGTTTCAGTCACTTGGGAAGCGGAGCGGCGTGTATACCGAAGCTGCCATGCTGAAAAAAGCAGCCAAGGAATTGAACGACACCGAAAAAATGATTGAGATTACCGAAAAGCTCTATGGTCCCTATCGGTGGGGGCGCTATGACCTGCTGATTTTGCCGCCGAGCTTTCCATTTGGCGGGATGGAAAACCCAAAACTGACCTTTGCTACGCCAACCATTCTGGCCGGAGACAAAAGCCTGGTTTCACTGATTGCCCACGAACTGGCCCACTCCTGGTCAGGCAATCTGCTGACCAATGCCACATGGCGCGATTTCTGGCTCAATGAAGGATTTACCACCTATCTCGAACGGCGAATTGTTGAAGCTGTCTATGGCAAAGACCAGGAACGGATGGAAGCGGTGCTCGGTCGCCAGGATTTGCAGGAAAATCTGGATGATTTTGAAGAGCGGGACGAGATTCTCTATGTTGACTTGAAAGATCGTGACCCGGATGACGGGTTTACCAAAGTCCCCTATGAAAAAGGGGCGCTCTTCCTTCGCCATCTGGAAGATGCCTTTGGTCGTGAACGCTTTGACGTGTTTGTCCGCAACTACTTTGATCACTTCGCTTTCAAAAGCATTACCACAG
Source organism: uncultured Clostridia bacterium (assembly GCA_964639175.1). Taxonomy (GTDB): domain Bacteria; phylum Acidobacteriota; class Blastocatellia; order Chloracidobacteriales; family Chloracidobacteriaceae; genus JACQXX01. Next base: position 22,832 of record CAZXCE010000031.1, on the reverse strand, counting down.
GCGATTTTCTGGATTATCTCAATAAAAACCTGATGAGCCAGGATGCCAAAGCCGCCGCCCAGATTCCGCTTGAAGAATGGATTTTCAAAGCAGGTGTTCCAGCCAACGCGCCCAAACCAATGTCTGATGCCTTCAGCAACGTCGAAACCCAGGCCAACCGCTGGCTCTCAGGTGAAATCCCTGTCAGTGGAATGAATACCCAGAAATGGATTTCGCACGAATGGCTTCATTTCCTGCGGTTTATCACCACTCAACCGGTGGCACCCGCCAAACTGGCTGAACTCGACAAGGCATTTGGACTCACCCGTTCCGGGAACTCAGAAGTTGCCCATCAGTGGTTGTTGCTCGCCATTCGCAATCGTTATGAAGCGGCCTATCCAAAACTGGAAGAATATCTGGTCACCATTGGCCGCCGGAAATTGATCAAACCGCTCTATGAAGAACTGGTCAAGACTCCGGAAGGTCGTGACCGGGCCATGTCTATCTATCGCAAAGCACGTCCAGGTTATCACCCCATCACCATTGCCACGGTTGACGGCATTGTGAAGTGGCAAGGATAACAGCCAGGCAGTACCACCTGGGTAAGCAGGTGGGTTAATAAACTGGCCCACCCGCTTACGCGGTGGTACTGACATTTCATTCAAAGGTAGCCTTATGTTCACAACTCATCAAAGTACTGGTCAATCACGATCAGGATCTAGAGTTTGGCTTCGAGTATTCATTGTTTTAGGGGTCGCAATGGCTCTGGGAAGTTTTTTGAGCCTGCCCCACACCGTGTCTGGGAATCATCTGGTACAAAACCAACCTCCGAAACACCGCCAATCAGCAACCTCCAGTCAGCGACCAGGGCCAAAACCAAAAGGACTCGCTGGCCGCAAAACGACCACGGCGGCCAAATCAGCGCCTCAACAGGAAAATACCCGACTTTCAAAGACGATTCAGGGCACAGCCACGATTTCGGCCAATCGTCAGAAAGCCCCCACGGCCCAATCACTGCACGAACTGACCGCCCGGCAACTTGAGCGCCGACAACGGTCTGAAAAAACAGAACGGGAAAAACGTCCGCCGACGATTGCTGATCCAGGGGCGCGATTGCGGACTGGACCGCCGACCATTCCAGCCACAAACCTGGGAACACCAGCCCGTCAATCCAGCAGCATTCAACTTTTAACCAACACCTCACTGGGCGAAGTATCGTCTGACAAAAGCCTGGTCAGCGAACCGACAGCCGCCGAAGGTGGAAACAATGTGTTTTACACGGCCAACTGGTTTGCGGCGGTTTCAACCGATGGTGGCGGGTCATTTCGGTATGTGGATCCTTACAATTTTTTTCCTTCAGCCGCCGATGGGTTTTGTTGTGACCAGGACACCGTGTTTGCCCCAACTCAGAACCTGATGGTATGGCTGTTGCAATACGTCAATAATGCTTCTGGCAATGTGGTCCGAATCGCCGTTACCAGTAACCCGACGGGTGACTGGATGTACTATGATTTCGAGCCTGAATTGATCGAAGGAATTTCCGATTCAGACTGGTTTGATTACCCACATCTCTCAATCAGCAACAACTTTTTGTATTTCACAATCAATATTTACACGCGTTCAGACGACTATCGGGCGAGCGCCATTTTCCGCACACCGCTCAGTGAACTGGCCGCGGGCGGAGATCTTTCAATTGGGTATTATGCCACCGGGGAAGATTTTTTTAGTTCACCAGCCCAGGGTGCCACTACGACGATGTATTGGGCCGGGCATCGGACCAACAGTTCTCTGCGCATTTTTAGCTGGCCGGAATCAAGCCCCAATGTTGCCATCAATGATGTGACACACGCCGCCTATCCATTTCGGGACAACACCTGTGTTGATGGTGACGGGGCCAACCCGTGCCAGCGATCAGATGACCGGGTTTTATCAGCCTGGGTTTCCGGCGGAAAGGCTGGCTTTTTGTGGAATGCGGCACGCGGTGTGGGCGGACTGGGGGTATTTCCTTACCCATATGTTCACTATGTAACAATCAATGAATCCTCAAAATCACTGGTTGAAGAAGGTGCGATTTGGAATCCCAGCTTTGCTTATTTCTACCCTTCGCTGGCACCAAATGCCGCCGGGAAACTGGGCGGGGTGATCGGCTGGGCTGGAGGACGGCTGTTTCCCTCCTTTGGGGCACTGGTCTCAAAATCAGCTTCGGGCACGGAACTATCAAACCTGGACATTCTGACTGTCGGTGTCGGGAATCGTGGGCCTAACAGTGATGTCTGGGGAGATTACCTGCGCGTTCGTCAGAGCAGTCTTGATCCATCTGGTTGGGTGGCAAGTGGATACAATTTACAAGGCAGCGGGAGCGGTTCGGGGGCCGTGCCACGCTACATTCGGTTTGTGGCAACTGAAGGTGGGAATGAAGGCGATACCACCGCGCCAGGGGTTTCGGTGCTTGCTCCAGTTGGCGGTGCCAAAATCAAGACGTTTTCATTTCAGGTGAGTTGGACCTCCCAGGATAACGTCGGAGTTACCTCACACGACATTCTGCTTTCAAACGATGGCGGCCAGAGCTTTGGCCTGTCACTGGCCACCGGCTTATCAGGGACAACTCAGGCCTTTACCGTCACGTCACCAGTCCAAAAAATCAAACAGGCGGTGATCAAAGTGACCGCCCGTGATGCGGCTGGAAATATCGGTGAAGGGGTCTCCAGCACATTTCGAATCAAAGCCAAATGAGAACTTGAGGGTTCAGGGTTCAGGGTTTTCGAATTTATGTCCTTTATGTCCTTTGTGTCCTTTTCTTCCCTGAACCCCAAACCCTGAACCCTGCAATACCGCCTATGACATTAAATGACTGGAAAACTCGCGGGAAGTTTTTTGCCTATCGCGGCCATCAGATTTTTTATCGTGATGAAGGCACGGGCTTCCCTGTCCTGTGCATTCATGGATTTCCAACGGCATCGTGGGACTGGCACTGCGTTTGGCCGGAGTTGACCAGTCGGTTTCGGGTGGTCGCTCTGGATATGATCGGGTTTGGGTTTTCTGATAAACCCCACGCCTACGAATACTCCATTATGGATCAGGCCACGCTGCACGAGACATTCCTGGAGTATCTCAAGATTGACCGGGCGCATATTTTTGCCCACGACTATGGCGACACGGTGGCTCAGGAACTTCTGGCGCGCTGTGAAGATCGTTCCCGGCAAGGTCAATCAGGGTTGGATATTGTGTCGGTTTGTTTTCTGAACGGAGGCTTGTTCCCCGAAGTCCATCGGGCCCGGTTCATCCAAAAGCTCCTCAACTCGCCGCTCGGACCATTGATTGGAAAAATGATTTCCAAAGAAAAATTCTGTCGCAGCTTATCGGCTGTCTTTGGTCCGAAAACACAACCGTCAACCGAAGAGCTGGCGGCCTTCTGGACGCTGAACTCAGCCAATCAAGGGACACAAATTGCCCACAAATTGATCAGATACATTGGTGAACGGAAACAGTTTCGAGAACGCTGGGTGGGAACGCTGCAACAAACCAGAATTCCGTTGCGCGTCATTAACGGACTGGCCGACCCGGTCTCAGGTGCCCATATGGTTGAGCGGTATCGGGAACTCATTTCAAACCCGGATGTGGTTGGATTGGAAGGAATTGGGCATTATCCGCAGGTTGAAGCCCCGGCGGCAGTGTTGGAAGGGTTTTTGAGCCTGATTGGGAAAATTGAACGGGACAGATCAACCCCATCCACCTGAACACTCAAGGATTGTTTCAGGTAGGGCCGGTTTACAGATCGCAGCCAGACGCTTTAATGATGTTCGGCAACGATTTTTCCGATAGTCTCTAACAACATTTGATACCGGAAAGGTTTGGTGATGTAGGCACGCAGCCCAAGGTCAAGCAGCTCTTTCTGTTCATCTTCATTGTCAGATTTGGCCGTCAGCATGATGACCGGTGTTGGCCGATTGCTGGTGCTGGATTCAATGCGTCGGAGCAACTTGAAGGCTTCAACACCTGTCATGATGGGCATCATGTAATCCATCAATACCAAATCCGGTTTTTCATCGAGAATGAGTTGAAGGCCATCTTTCCCGTTTGAAGCAATTGAACAGAGATAATTTCGGGATTCCAAAATCACCCGCAACATCTGTGCGGTATCCATTTCATCGTCAACAATTAAAATCCTATGCGACATGAAAAACCTCGTTATCCCCTCTATCTATTTTCTTCTTTGTTTGTTGTTCTTCCCTCAGAGTGAAGCGGCATCGGCATCTATCAACAAACCCTTTTCGCAAACACGAACCACAGACTGCCAGTCACCTTGCGATGTTAAGGCGGTGCACAAGCTTGTTTTGATTGGCTCTTGAGAAGAAGTTGAGGGTCTTGAGAAAATCGAGAAAGACACTGAAGCTTTTTTATTTGAATGAACTTAAAACCAGAATGCTGTGCTATCCTGAACACTTGCTGTATTTTTGTCAATTTCAAAATCAACTGGCACAGGTTTTCCTTCGGATTTTCCTGGAGTAACCCGGCATCTCCCTGCGATTTATGCTATCCACCAACCGTGCTAGAGTTTTCTGTTTTCAATCACACCTCAACTTGCTATAGTCTTGAGTTTTCTCCTGAAAACCTCTTCATCACTTGCAACCACTGTCAGTGGTAAAGCGATTATCTCTATTATTTTCCGAGGATTGTCATGTCTGGACATAGTAAATGGCATACGATTAAACATAAGAAGGGTGCGCTCGATGCCAAACGTGGAAAAATCACGACCCGAATGGTGAAGGAAATCACCGTGGCGGCCCGAATGGGCGGCGGTGATCCGGGATCAAACGCACGCTTGCGCAAAGCGGTCAGTGACGCCAAGGCTGAAAATGTTCCCAACGATACGATTGACAAGGCCATTAAGCGTGGAACGGGTGAAATCGAGGGTCTGAACTACGAAGAAATTACCTATGAAGGATACGGCCCGGCTGGGGTGGCAATTATGGTCCAGGCGACCACTGATAACCGCAACCGAACCGTTTCAGAACTGCGCCACCTGTTTTCCAAAAATGGCGGGAACTTAGGTGAAAGTGGCTGTGTCGGCTGGATGTTTGACTATCTCGGTGTCATCGTGCTCGACAAAGACGCCGGATCGGAAGAACAATTATTTGAGCTGGTGGCTGGGGCCGGGGCCGATGACCTCAAAGACGAAGACACGGTCTGGGAAGTGTTGACCTCACCTGAAACATTTAATGACGTGTATGAAGCGATCAAAAATGCCGGGCTGTCACCCATTTCGGCTGAAATCACGATGGTCCCGAAAACCTCTGTCAAGCTTGAAGGCAAAGATGCCCAGGCAATGCTGAAGTTTTATGACGCGCTCGATGATCACGACGATGTTCAGAAAATCTCAGCCAACTTTGAAGTAGACGAAAGCGAATACTGACCCTACTCTATTGGACTGAAGAAAACGGGCTGAAACAAGCGGGCTGAAGAAAGCGGCTGAGAAAACGGGCTGAAGAAAGCGGGCTGAAAAAACAGGTTTTTCATCCCAGGCCCATCATTTTCAGTCTCACCTCTTCAGCCCGTTTTCTTCAGCCCACCGACTCATAAGGCGGTGAAATGCAAACGTTTCTCCAGTTACTGAAAGCTGACCTGCTGGCACAAGATACCCACTGGATCACCCTTGTGGTGCTGGTCAGTGTGGTGATTATTTGGAAGTATGTCCCGACTGAACGCAAGTATATCCGGAATACCTTGCTGCTGTACGGGCTTTACTTTCTGCTGGTCCCAATTGCGCAGCTTCTTCAGACAGTTGGGTTTCTCGTGACTGGTGGTAGTTTGCTGGTGGTGGCGGTCCTGATGTTTCGCCTCACGCTCGTCAACTTTGGCTCGGTCCTGGTCTTCGAAGTTTTTCTTCCAGTTCTGCGGATTTCGCTCCCCCGGATTATTCGTGATATCTCGATCCTGGTGGCCTATGTCATGGTTACCTTTTCACTCCTGGCCAAACTTGGGGTGAACATCACCAGCCTGATTACAACATCAGCGATTGTGACGGCTGTGATTGGGTTGTCACTGCAGGACACGCTGGGCAATGTCATGGCCGGATTGACGCTGCAACTCGAACACGCCATCCAGGAAGGCGACTGGGTCAAAGTGGACGAACATATCGGCCAGGTCAAAGAAGTCCGCTGGCGATTCACTTCGATTGAAACCCGCAACTGGGACACGGTCATTATTCCAAATAGTCAGCTTGTCAAAGGGCAGGTGCTCATCTACGGCAAACGCCAAAAACAGCCGCTACAAACCCGGCGCTGGATTTATTTCAACGTTGATTTTCGATTTCCTCCGGCTGAAGTCATTGAGCGAATTGACAATGCTCTTCAGAAATCAAGTATTCCTGGCGTCGCAGCCACACCCGCGCCACATACCTTGCTCTATGACTTTAAGGACAGTGTCTGCCAGTATGCGGTTCGGTACTGGCTCACAGACCTGGCCATTGATGCCCCAACCGATTCTATTGTCCGGACACGGATTTTCTACGCCTTGAAACGTGCCGGCATTACACCTTCGATCCCAGCCCAGCGAATTTTCACAGTTGAAGAAAATAAAAAGTGGAAAGAACGCAAAGAAGAACAAGTTGTACAGCAGCGACTCAATGCCCTGCAGAGTGTTGATCTGTTCCGAACCTTTAATGAGTCTGAACTCCGCGACCTGTCAATCCATCTGGTGTATTCACCCTTTAGCCGGGGCGAGGATTTAACCCGCCAGGGTGATGAAGCCCACTGGCTCTATATTCTCACGAAAGGCTCTGTTTCAGTTCACGTGGCAGTCAAAGACCCGGTTCATGGCGAATTGCGGGAAAAAGAAGTCCGCCGACTTGGCCCAGGCGATATTTTTGGTGAAATGTCATTGATGACGGGTCAGCCACGGTTAGCCACGGTGACAGCACTTGAGGATGTCGAATGTTTTCGGCTTGATAAAGACGCGTTTCAATCCATCCTGATTGCCCGACCTCAGATTGCCGAAGATATTTCCCATATTCTGGCCAAACGTCGGCTTGAACTGGATGCAACCGTTGCTGGGATTGACGAGGAACTTCAGCAAAGCCACGTCAAAGCCACCCAAAATCAAATGCTGGGACTGATTCGCGAATTCTTTGGGCTTTAATCTTTCTCACCAAATCTGGTCAGCCCATAAAAATCAAAAGCGGCCTGCTGAGGCCGCTTTTCTGCGTTTGATGATGTTTTGGATACCAATCTCTGGAGAAACAAGCTCAAACCTTCATGATTTCTTCTTCTTTATGTTTGGCCAGATCATTGATTTTGGTGATATGGGCGTCGGTCTGCTTTTGGATTTGATCCAACGCATCGCGTTCATTGTCTTCGGAAATCTGTTTGTCCTTCAACAGCTTTTTCAGGTGTTCATTGGCATCCCGGCGGATATTGCGCAACCCGGCGCGATGTTCTTCAGCCGTATCACGCACCGCTTTGGCAAGTTGCTTGCGGCGATCCTGAGTCAAGGGTGGAATGGGGATCCGGACCACTTTCCCATCATTTGAAGGGTTCAGCCCTAAATCCGAGCTGCGGATGGCCCGTTCGATAGCGCCAATCAGGGATGGATCCCAGGGTTGAACCACCAGCATGGCGGGTTCTGGAGCGTTGATTGAACCAACCTGGTTCAAGGGCATTTCCGTCCCATAGGATTCAACCACAATCCGATCCAGCAAGCTCACTGAAGCGCGCCCGGTACGAAAACTGGTCAATTTACGGCGTACATCCTCAACAGTGGCATCCATTCGTGCAACGGCATCTTTAATGATGTCAGCAGTCATATTGATTTTCCCTTCCTCTTTAGTTTGGGTGTCAGACTGATATGAGCTACCCGTGAGCAGCGAGTTGCGTCGCTCCAGCTCCAACAAAGGTCCCGATTGATTCACCGGTCACAACCCGAAAAATATTTCCAGAAACCAGCAAGTTAAACACGATGATCGGCATTTGATTGTCTTTGCATAAGGCAATCGCCGAAGCATCCATGACATTGAGACCTTTTTCAAGTACCTGCTGATAGCTCACATGAGTATAGCGTTGAGCGGTTGTGTCAGAAACCGGGTCGGCGGTGTAAATCCCATCCACTTTGGTGGCTTTGAGAATCGCTTCGGCTTTGATTTCCAGGGCGCGCAAGGCTGCAGCGCTATCGGTTGTAAAAAAAGGACTTCCAGTTCCGGCGCCAAAGATAATCACCCGCTTTTTCTCCAGGTGGCGAATAGCGCGCCGTGGAATAAAGGGCTCTGCAACCTGCCGCATTTCAATCGCAGAGATCACCCTGGTATGGATGTTGAGTTTTTCAAGGGCACTTTGCAGGGCCAGACAGTTAATCACCGTGCCTAGCATGCCCATATAATCACCCTGGGCGCGATCAATGCCGGCTGAGCTGGCTTCGGCCCCACGAACGATATTTCCTCCGCCAATAACCAGGGCAATTTCGACCCCGAGAGCGTGAACATCGCGGACCTGCTCGGCAATTTGTCTGACGGTGGTGGGATCAATACCAAAGCCACGACTTCCTTCAAGGGCTTCGCCACTGAGTTTGAGAAGAATCCGTTTGAACCGTGGAGTAGGGTGGGAGGTTTCGGTTGATGACGTATTTTCGCTAGCGGCACTCATTCCTATCTTTACTCCTGATGCCGGAAAAAAATCAGATGAGAAACAAACGCCCCGCCTCAGTAGCCTTCGGCGGGGCGTTGGAGCAATGTGCTTAGCGCTGCATTGCGGCGACTTCACTGGCGAAGTCAACTTCTTTCTTTTCGATGCCTTCACCAAGTTTGAAGCGCACAAAACGTCGAATCCGGATGTTTTCACCCGTCTTCTGAATTTTCCCCTTCAACAAATCATTGATGGTGATGCTTTGATCTTTCACAAATGGCTGATCAATCAAGCAAACTTCGGCTTTGAATTTGTTTATGCGGCTCTCCACAATGTTATTGCGGATGGCTTCTGGTTTGTTTGCCGTCTTTGGATCACCGGCCACCTGCGCCAGGGCGATTTCGCGCTCTTTGGCAATCACGTCAGCCGGGATTTCATCAGGGGTGACAAACTGGGCATCCATCGCGCAAATCTGCAAGGCAATGTCGCGTACCAGTTCGCGGAATTCATCACCACGGGCGACAAAGTCCGTTTCGCAATTGACTTCGACCAGCACCCCAATTCGGCCACCGGCGTGGATGTAGGACTCAACAAGTCCTTCAGCCGCAACACGGGACTGTTTTGATTCAGCCTTCATAATTCCGCGCTTGCGCAAAATAACAATTGCTTTTTCTTCATCACCCGCTGCTTCAACCAGAGCGGATTTGCATTCCATCATCCCTGCGCCAGTTTTATCACGCAGGGCCTTCACTGCTGCTGCGGTAATTTCCGCCATGCGACCTCCAAAAAACTCTATCGAGTACGTTACGAAGTATGAGTGATGAATTTTGAATTCTGAAACAACCAGGTATCTGTCATTCAATCAGATACGCCTTTCATCATTCATAATCCATCATTCATCATTTCTATTGAGCCAGTTCTTTTTGTATTTGCTTATTCAGCAGTTGCCTGGGGAGCCGTTTCCGGTGCCGGAGCGGCAGCCACAGCGACGGCGTCAGACTGACGGCGACCGCCAGCGGCGGGGACAACCTCAGGCGTTTCAGCCTTTTCAACACCCATCTGACGGCCTTCCAAAATCGCATCGGCAATCTTGGAACTGATCAAGCGCACTGAACGCAAAGCGTCGTCATTGCCTGGGATCACAAAGTCAATCCCACCTGGATCACAGTTGGTATCGACAATCGCCACGACGGGAATCCCCAATCGATTGGCTTCGGCCACGGCAATTTCTTCCTTTTTGGTATCAATCACAAAAATCACATCCGGCAGGCGGCCCATGGATTTGATCCCTGCCAGGTTGCGCTCAAGCGTTTCACGCTCTTTTTCACGCTTAATGATTTCCTTCTTGGTCAGCGCTTCATAGCGGCCATCGGTTCGCATCGCTTCAAGGTCTTTTAAGCGCTTGATGGATTTCTGGATGGTCTGGAAGTTAGTCAGGAAGCCACCCAACCACCGATGGTTGACATAAAACATATTGCACCGCAGGGCTTCTTCAGCAATGGCTTCCTGTGCCTGCCGCTTGGTGCCAACAAACAGGAAGTTCTTCCCTTCGGCAGCCGATTGCGTCACAAACCGCATTGATTCCTTCAAAAGCCGCTGCGTCTTTTGCAGGTCAATAATGTAGATCCCGTTCCGTTCGCCGAAGATATATTCACGCATCTTCGGGTTCCATCGTCGAACCTGGTGGCCAAAGTGAACGCCAGCTTCGAGTAACTCTTTCATGGTCACAACGACTGCCAAGAGAGACCGTCCTTTCCTCTATCGAGAATAGATAAGTTGAGATGGTTGATTTATGTACTCAGTCACCCAGAGCCCAACGCCTGTCGGGCAATCATGGCTGGGTGATGATGGAATAGGGTGGAAGCCCACATGTGACTCCCACCCAGTACCAGACCATTCCAAGCTGTTGTTGAAAAACGAATTAACGCTTTGAAAACTGGAAGCGCTTGCGGGCACCTTTTTGGCCGTATTTTTTGCGCTCTTTCCCACGTGGGTCGCGGGTGATAAACCCAGCTTTCTTCAACCGCCGGCGGAATTCAGCGTTCAGGGCGAGTAAGGCATGAGTAATGCCGTGTCGCACCGCGCCTGCCTGACCGGAGATCCCGCCACCGCGAACGGTGACATAGAGATCAAATTTGCTGGCCGTATCGGTCACATGCAAAGGTTGCCGAATCACCATGCGATGCACTTCGTTTGGAAAATAATTTTCGAAGGCCCGCTTGTTGACGACAATTTTCCCATCACCGGGGCGCAGAAAAACACGGGCGACTGCGGTTTTACGTCGTCCTGTTCCGTAATATTGTGTAGTTGCCACGATTTCCACTCCTTCAACGCGAAGCCTGCCCGGTTAGCGGCGGCTTCAACAACTTTATTTGAATTCCAAAGGGATTGGCTGTTGCGCCTGATGGGGATGCGTCGGACCGATGCACACTTTCAGTTTTGAAGCCATGGCGCGACCAAGCTTGGTTTTGGGAAGCATACCTTTGACCGCCAGGGTCAAAACACGCTCAGGATGCTTCTGAAGCTGGTCTTTGGCTGAAATTTCGCGCAACCCACCGGGATGAAACGTGTAATGCCGATAGAACTTGTCATTCAGCTTATTTCCGGTAAACACCACCTTCTCAGCGTTCACGATGATCACGTGATCGCCAAGATCAAGAAATGGCGTATATTTCGGATTGCGTTTTCCCATTAACAGAAGCGCTACTTCAGAGGCCAACCGACCGACGGTAAGCCCTGCCGCATCAATCACATACCATTTGCGCTCGGCTTCCAGATTTTTGCCGCTAGGAACGTAAGTTGACATAATTGCTTTCTCTGAGATGATCTGGATTTGGTCGATAAAAAGGCGAACCGTAAGAATAAGCAAATTTTTTCAAGTCTGTCAAGCGGGATTCCAGTTGGGGGAGGACTTTTTGGGGTAAACAAAATGAGGCGCTGTCAACGATGTGACAGCGCCCTTCGTCAGATGTAAGCGGGAAACTGAGCTATACAGGGAAACCAATCATCCACGAACGTAAATTTGCTCGATCATCAGCACCACTCGCGAGGAAACCGGGTGACCAAAATAGGTTGCCGGCTGAAACGAGCTTTTTCCTAAAGCATCGCTGATCTGGGCGACAACTTCGGGGTCACTGGTCGGAGAAACCATTTCAACCAGTTGCGCCTTCCCCTGTGGGGAAACTTCAGCGATAAAAATGACACAGTCCATCGGTTGATTTGCTGCCGCGAGCTGGGTCGGTAAATTTGCCATGCCAATACTGCTCGAATCCATCGTTGGCCGGGTATTGGCCTGGATGTACACCATCTTGTAATCAGGTGTCCCAAGCGAAAAAATCGGCTTGAATGAAAACAAAATGCCACTAAACAACACACAGGTCACGGCAATCCCAACCCCGTATCCGGCCAACAGCGGTTGAGCAGCCTGAAGCCAGTCGGTCCAGGCACCTGGCTGCCACCAGGAATGATGTTCTGGGACTGAAGCCTGCTCAAGGGCCGCGACCCATTGCCGACTCCAGGCGTCAGGGATGGCCACTTCTGAGGACAGTGGAACCAACGCGGTTTGAACTGCCCGCAATTCACGCACATACGTTTGACAGACCGGGCACACTTCCAGGTGGTATTCGATTTCAGCTCGCAGACCTTCTTCGAGTTCCAGGTCAAGATAGGCCGAGCATTGTTCCTGACACACAGTGCAATCCATCATAGTGCCCTGTCTCCTTTCACCAGAAAGAATTCCAATCATATCCTTCCTTAAAAGCGATGTTTGAGACGGCGTCGGAGTTCCTCACGCCCACGGGCGATCCGTGATTTGACGGTTCCGACTGAGATTTGCAGGGCGTCAGCGATTTCCTCATAGGACATTTCCTTGACATCCCGCAAAATCACAGCGACTCGAAAATCAAACTTGATCGCTGCCAGCGCAGCAGTGAGTTGCTGACGCTGTTCCAGGAGCAGCGTTTTTTGTTCTGGATCATCCGTTGCACAGGCCAGACGTTCGGCCAGCGGTTGCCCATCTTCAGTTTGGGTTGTTTCCAATGAAATGGTTTCCCGCCGCCACCGCCGTCGCCACCATCGTTGTTGATTGGCCACTTGATTCACCGTGATGCGATAGATCCAGGTGCGAAATTCGCATTCACCGCGAAACGAACTGGCCGCTTGATAGATTTTGAGAAAAATCTCCTGGGTTACGTCACGTGCATCTTCAGGATCATTCAACAACCGATACGCCAGGTTGTAGATGGTACTCTGATAGCGCGTGACCAGTTCTTCAAAAGCCTCCCGGTTGCCGGTCCGCAGACGAGCCAGCAATTCAGCATCGGCCACTGACAAGCGAGTTTCAGTTGCAGCCGTCCCACCCGACAACGATTTAATCTGATCAGTTGAGCGTGACAGTGCGGCAATATCCTGGATTCGCATCATGCGCATGCACCTTGTCGGAAAAAATTGGATTCTGCTGAAAAAGCAACCTGCTTGTTTGGGAGTTACTCGCGTTAGACACCCTCTTGCAGGGAAAGTTCCCACATCCAGTGAAACTTTTTCTGTTTCTGGCTGAAAACCGACTGGACCAGACCGGAAGGCTGGTTGACGGCAATCCAGAGTCGAGAGTAGCTTGCCTGAATACAGCCTGTGGTCCATATTCCGGTCCGAATTTCTTTCAGCGCCTCTAATTCCCAGTATTGACGGCCCTTGTGACACTCAGGCTTCAACGCACTGGCTCTCCACTCTTTACTTTCTGGAACAACCCGCATGACCGATCATGTTTCGCCTTCAAATCCTCTGATTGAAGTACACCATCTCAAAAAGTATTTCCCGGCTGGTCAGGCACAGGTCAAAGCCGTGGATGACATCAGCTTTTCAATTCAAACGGGTGAAACCTTTGGTCTGGTGGGCGAATCCGGCTGCGGAAAGACCACGACCGGACGATTGATGTTGCGGTTGATCGAGCCGACGGCTGGTGAAATCCGATTTGCAAGTGAGAATCTCCTGGCGCTCTCTCGAAAGGAAATGCGCGCCAGACGCCGTGACTTACAGATCATTTTCCAGGACCCGTACGCATCGCTCAATCCGCGGATGACCGTCGGTGAGGCCATTGCCGAACCACTGGTCATTCATCAGATTGGTGATGCCGGTTTGCGCCGCCGCCGCGTAGCCGAATTACTCGAAGTTGTCGGCCTGTCACCCGATTATGCATCACGTTACCCGCATGAATTTTCCGGCGGGCAGCGGCAACGGATTGGCATTGCCCGGGCACTGGCGTTAAATCCCAGATTTATTGTGGCCGATGAGCCCGTCTCAGCGCTTGACGTTTCGGTTCAGGCTCAGGTTGTCAATTTGCTCCAGGATCTGCAATCACAGTTTCAACTGACCTATTTGTTCATTTCACATGGACTGGCAGTGGTCGAGCATCTCTGTACGCGGGTCGGTGTGATGTACCTGGGCAAACTGGTTGAAGTGGCATCCAGTTTGGAACTCTACGCCAACCCGCTTCATCCCTACACCCAGGTACTTCTGAGCAGTATTCCCATTCCGGACCCGGCCCTGCGGCGAAATCGCATCCCACTTACTGGCGATGTCCCAACGCCGATCAATCCCCCTGCTGGGTGTCGCTTTCATCCGCGTTGTCCCTATGCCAAAGAAGAATGTCGCACCACAGAGCCACCACTCCGTGAAATCACCCCTGGCCACCAGGCGGCGTGCTGGCTCCTGGAATAACGCCAGTTTACAATCAGGGTCAGGACTCAGGAGTTTACTAAGTTTATTTACTTGAACTATTTGGCTGTTTTCTAATACGGAAATTCCATTGCAACATGGTATAACCTTATCTCACTCTACCGCGCATCCCCACACGCATCTTTGCCCTGGAGAAAATCGTTCATGAAATTCCAATCCACTATCTTACTGCTCCTTCTAACCGGATGGGTACCAGCAGTTTACGGCGGTCAGTCAGCGGCATCTGCTTCAAAAACGACAGCTCAAGAATCAAAAACAACCCGTGAGGTTCGCGCCGTCCTGGATACTCAGGTGGCCGCCTGGAACCGAGGTGATTTGGAAGGGTTTATGAAAGGGTACTGGCGGTCTCCGGAACTCACCTTTACGTCCGGTACCACCCAAACCAGCGGCTGGGATGAAACACTGGCCCGCTATAAACGGCGCTATCAGGGGGAAGGCCGCGAAATGGGAACGCTGGCGTTTGCCGATATTTCGATTCTTCCACTTGAGCGGCACACCGCACTGGCCCGTGGCCGTTGGAAACTGGTGTTTTCAGACGGAAAAGTCTCTGAAGGATTGTTTACTCTGGTTTTAAAACAACTTCCGGAAGGCTGGCGGGTAATCCACGATCATACGTCTTAAACCATTGGGCTCACAGGTATCAGCTTTTCAAATATCAGTGTGTCTTTGTCAACAGTGAAGTCATTGAACGATCTGGAGTTCCCTGACCCAGGATTTCAATGAACAGTGGTTACTTTCAGGTTGAATGACAGGGCATATCTTCCTGTTCAGCATTTCAGGTCAGGATACAACTCATGTTTATTCCATCCCGCAGTTTTCAACAGTTTGAGATGGTTCCATCAGCCTTTGTTTTTCTCCAGGAGGAATCATTTGACCACCGGTTGATCAGATTCTTGATTGATGGTGAGGGTCTGCTCAGCAACATCGGGGTGGCAGTCGGTGTGCTGCTCTTACTGGTACTTCGGTTTTTGCTCCCGCCGAACAGACGAACCAGCTTGCGGTTTCCGCTTGTGTGCCTGGCAATTCATGTGGCGCTGGTGCTGGCACACATGGTGTTTGAACCACGACCAGCCTTTGCCCGCCTTGAAACGATTTTGGAGATTGCCGCTCTCTTTTTATTGCTTACGTCCCTGGGTCGGCTTGGCTTTTTATTTTTCTATGAGGCGGTATTTGTCTCACGACTGTCAAGAACAACCCCAAAGATCATTGGCGATATCTTGCAGGGATTGGTCTATGCGGGTGTGTTGCTTCTGACACTGAAGGCTTCCGGGGTCCAGCTTGGCTCATTGCTGGTCACCTCAGCTTTGTTGACCGCAGTCATTGGGTTTGCCCTTCAGGAAACACTGGGCAATCTGGTCGCAGGGCTCACGCTGCAAATCCAGGAACCATTTGACCTGGGAGACTGGATCCAACTCGATGGGCACGTTCCACTGGGTGAAGTGACCGAGATCAACTGGCGTGCCACCAAGATGATTACCCTCGACCGGGTCGAAGTCACGATTCCAAATGGCGTACTGGCTAAAAATTCCATTCTCAACTACACCAAACCGACCAATGTGGCACGCCGCAATATCTATATTCTGGTGCCCTATCGGATACCGCCCCGCAAAGTTCACGACATTATTCTGAAGGTTTTGCCCGAAGTCTCTGAAGTTTTGACCGATCCCCCAGCCAGCGTGGTGACCAATCGTATTTTGGAATCAGGCATGGTTGAGTACTGGGTGCGTTTTTTCATCACGGCGTTTCACCGGCGCGACATCATTGATGGCAATGTCCGCGACCGAATCTGGTATGCGCTGGAACGATCTGAAATTGATCACCCATATGGCACCAGCACCATCCAGCTTCACCGAATTGACCAGCAAGCGCACTCGTATTTGCGAGAAGTCGAAATCCAAACGATCCAACGCCAGTTAAATTCCATTCCGTTTCTGGACCCACTCAACCCTGAAGACCTGTACGAACTGGCCGAAAAGATCCAGAAACGGATCTATGCCCCAACAGAAATGATTTTGCGCCAGGGCGAACCAGGGGAAGAATTCTTTATCATCAATGCCGGCCAGGTCAGTATTCAAATTGACCATCGGGAAATTAAACAGATTGGAGTTGGCGCCTACTTTGGGGAAATGTCACTGCTGACCGGTGAACCTCGGACCGCCACGATTGTCGCCATCAGCGAAGTTGTGGTCTATGTCATGGGGCACACCGCCTTCCGGGAAATTCTGAAAAAGCACCCAACACTGGCGGAGGAAATGAGTCGTGTGCTGGTGAGTCGGCAGCTTGAAATTGAACAACTCCGGGTTGTTTCCCCTGAAACCGAAGTCGAGAAACAGGTCATTGACCGATCTCGCCAGCTCCTGGCCAAAATCAGACAATTCTTTTCGTTGTGAGAACAATGAGTTGGGGGCTGAAGAAAACGGGCTGAAGAAAGCGGGTTTGGGGCTGAAAACTCGCACGCTCGGGGCAATCAAAGGGGTGAAGAATGGGGGATGAAATACAACCAGTTCTTCAGCCCAACTGCTTCAGCCCAATGTCTTTTCATCACCCGACGTGAACTCGCGGACGGTCATCTGGATCAGTAATGGCCTGCCGCAAGACTTCACGGGTTACAGGTGCGGTATCCCCTTCCCCAAGTGCAATATATTTCAAGACATAGACCACCGGGTTGCCTTCGGTCCAGCCAAAATAAACGTGGGGAATTTGCCCGGTCGTGTCACGCACATGGAGCAAGATCGCGGCAATAGCGTTGGGGACGGCGGGGCTTTCGCAACGAATCACGCGATGGCGTCCAACCTGAATCCCTTTCACTTCAAGCAAATCATCAGTGAACTCTGAAGCATCACTGATTTTTACTTCAAGCAACAACAATGGATCACCTTTGGGGATGTGGTGGGTGTTTCGGGCCTCGCGTTCCTTTTTGTCATATTCCTCAGCCGTTCCCTGATCTGGGCGATTTGTCACAATCCGAACCGTTCCCTTGGCCACTTCTTTCAGAAACCGGTGGGCCGTTTCATCGAATTTGACTTTATGGATCCGGAGTTCAGTTGATCGCAAAGCCCGTGAAATCAGCGAGGTAAAAACAATTGAAATAATAAACAACGAAGCAATTTTCAACCCTTCTGGACGCTCATGAATGTTTTGAATCGTTGTATAGGCAAAGACCAGTGTGATGGCCAAAAACGCATATCGTCGCCAGCCAGCCTTCCACAATGAAAGCGTTACAGCTACGGCGGCGGAAGTCATCAAAACCAGCACTCCGGTTGCATAAGCGCCTCCCTGGGAATCAACATCGGCATTGAAAATCCAGGTTACAGTGAGGGTTACGACGGTAAAGACGACAACCAGGGGACGGTTGGCTTTGGCCCACTCGGGCGCCATGCCAAAGCGTGGCAGATAGCGCGGCACCAAATTGAGCAGACCTGCCAGGGCTGAAGCCCCAGCAAACCATAAAATGGCCATGGTGCTCAGGTCATAGGCGGTGCCAAACCCATCACCAAAATATTTATGGGCCAGATAGGCTAATGCCCGTCCGCTGGCTTCCCCGCCGGTTTGGAAGGCTTCGTGGGGAATCAACAGCGTGGTCACAAAACTGCTGCCGATCAACAGCACACTCATAATGAGCGCGGCGGTCCGCAATAAATGGCGAGCATTGCGAATACGTCCGGCAGGCCGGTCGTGTGTATCTGAAGGATCTCCCTCAACCAGTGGCATCACCGCGACACCAGTTTCAAATCCTGACAGGCCAAGTGCCAGCTTTGGAAATACCAGTAACGCCATCCCAATGATCACCAGGGGGTTTCCGTGATATTCACCGCTTGAAAGAGCGAGTTTCCAAGAACTGATATAGTGGGGGTGGTTAACGATCTCAATACACCCACGCACAATGACGATCACATTCAGGACCAGGTACCCAGCGACCAGGAAGACGGCCAATCCGATAGCCTCTTTAAACCCTTTCAAAAAGATCGCCCCCAGCATCAACAACAAAACAAAGGTAACTGCAACCTGATGACCTTCAATCCAATGTGGAGCAAATGGATTTTCGAGGAGGTGGGCTGTGGCATCAGCCGCTGAGAGAGTAATCGTGATCACAAAATCAGTAGCGGCAAACCCAAGCAAGCACAGGACAAAGACCTTCCCTCGCCATCGCGGGAGGAGGTCTTCCAGCATTGAAATACTGCCCTGTCCATTGGGACTTTCAGCCGCCACCCGGCTATAAATTGGAAGTGCTCCGAAGAGGGTCAGTGCGACCAGAACCAGGGTTGCAATTGGGGACAACACATTGGCTGCCACAAATGCAATGCTGGGCTGGTACCCAAGGGTGGAAAAATAATCCACGCCGGTCAAACACATGACCTGCCACCAGGGATGAGTTGGATGATGTTGGTGAGCCCCGTCGTGATGTGGTTTGGATGAAACATCACGCGCGCCTTCAAGAAACCACCGCCGAAACAGGCGCGCCTGCTTCGATTTGAAAATGCTTCGTGCCATGAGGTTTTAGAATCTCTGCTTCGAAATGAAAGTGGACTTTAACTGGCAAGGACTCAGGCTGAAGAGGACATCAGAAGGTGGAGCCTATTGCACTTGTGAAGCCTTCGTCAAGCAGGCGAGCAATTTTCACCCCTGAAAGCCTCAGGAATAGACTTGCCGAATTCTGATTGCTGTGGTGATTCAGATCAGACTAAGATGCGGTTTCTTTCTGGCTGAAGCGGTTCTTTTTAAACCTTCCTGGCAGCCCCAATTCATCTAATTTTGAAAGAGTACTGAGAAATTTGGCTTTATGGTGAATGCAACCCTGGCTCGCATTGCTGAAAAAGTACACACCGGCGAACGCCTGACGCTCGAAGATGGTGTCGCCCTCTTTGAAACGGATCACCTTGCCTGGTTAGGGCAACTGGCTGACTCTGTCCGACGCAAACGGCACGGGCAGGTGGTGTTTTATAATGTCAATCGCCACTTGAACCCGACCAATGTCTGTTACTGGGACTGTACTTTCTGCTCGTTTTACCGAAAGCCGAACGACCCGGAAGCCTATACCTACACGATTGAGCAGGCAGTTCGGGAAATTCGTCCCTCGTATGAAGCAGGAATCACAGAACTTCACATTGTTGGCGGACTGCATCCAACCCTTTCATTTGAATACTATTTGGAGTTACTTCGAGGGCTCAAGGCTGAATTTCCCGGCATTCATTTAAAAGCCTTTACCATGGTCGAACTTGATCACTTCCGCCGGATTACACGGCTCTCGGCGCGTGAAGTGATTGATCGCCTGGTTGAAGCCGGTCTGGATTCCTGCCCAGGTGGTGGCGCTGAAATCTTTGCCGAACCTGTTCGAAAACAAATTTGCAAACACAAATGCGGAAGCCAGCGCTGGCTTGATTTTTCTAAAGAAGTTCATCAGGCCGGACTGAGATCCAACGCCACGATGCTCTATGGCCATATTGAGTCGTATGCCGACCGGGTTGACCATATGCTCCGGCTCCGGGCGCTGCAAGATGAAACGGGCGGGTTCCAGTGCTTTATTCCGCTGGCATTTTTCCCGAAAGATACCGAACTCTCACACCTGCCGGGACCAACTCCGGTTGATAGTTTGAAGACCATTGCCGTCTCGCGGCTAATGCTCGATAACTTTGACCACATCAAAGCCTACTGGGTGATGCTGGGTCGTCAAACCGCCCAGATTGCACTCCATTTTGGGGCGAACGATATGGATGGAACCGTCTCAGGTGGCGGTCCACTCGTGGCAACGTATTCACTCGATGGCGCTGCCCAGTGTCAAACCACCAAAAATGAAATTGTTCAATTGATTCAAGATGCCGGCCTGGTTCCGGTTGAGCGTGACACGCTCTATCATCCAATTCAGCGCAATCAACCGGAGGCCGAGAAAATCCTGGCCTGACCAGGATGAATAAGAAGGTACAATAGAATCTAAATTATTGATGTAAAACAATCTTGTGGATATAAGCATTCTGCAGGCTGTTAGGTTGAGCCTTGGGCAGAACATCAACGATTATGAACCTGACCATCATTGAGTATACCTCCAATCATCAAGCAGCCATCCGTTCTATCCTTGAAGGGATCGGCTGGGCAGAGCAATACATTGTTGCGGCTGAAAAAAATGCTGAAGCTTTTTCCCAAATACCTGATTTTTTTGGGGTTTACCTGGCAATGGTTGAGCAAACCGCCATTGGGTTTGTTTATGTTCAGTTCTATGAATGGAACCAGCTCGCCCAACTCCAGGGACTGGCGGTGGATGTCAGGTATCAACGTCAAGGCATAGCGTCA
>CAZXCE010000031.1:0-2123 GCA_964639175.1 uncultured Clostridia bacterium | reverse complement strand
CGTCAAGGCATAGCGTCACAGCTTGTCAAACGTGCCGAACAATTTGCTCAAGAGAAGCAGGCCCGTGGAATTTATGTTGACACTCCGACCCTGAACCACAAGGGGCGCGCTTTTTATGAAGGGATTGGATACCAATTTGGGTATGTCATGCCACGATATTATGAAGATGCGCTGGATGGTGTCACGTATCAGAAGTTTTTTGATGTGATCGCGACTCAACCATCACAGGCTTGAAGACAAGGGATGAAAACATTGGGCTCAGGGCCTGGGGCTGAAGACTTGGGGACTGGGGCTGAAGAACTGGTTTTAGGTCATCCCTCAATCCCCTTTAATTGGGCTGAGCCCAATGTCTTCCGCCCCGACAAATCATACCATTTTGGAATGAAGACCTCGCATCCTGGAAAGGCTAAGATATTGAAAATATTGTATTTCCCTTAGCCCTCAGCCCGAATTGGTATTCAGGACACACCATGGACGAAAAACAACGTACCCGACTCAGTAAATACCTGAGCAAACACTTGCGCCATACTCCAGAACAACTCGGACTCATTTTGGCACCTGGCGGTTGGGTTGAGGTCGAAACCCTGCTCGCAGCCTGTGCTCGCAACCAGATGGTCATCACCCGCGAGCAACTTGATGAAATCGTTGCCACAAACAATAAGCAACGGTTTGCGTTTGATGACAGCGGAACGCGTATCCGGGCCAATCAAGGGCATAGTGTTGAGGTGGAATTACAGCTTGAACCGGTTGTTCCGCCATCGGTTTTGTACCATGGCACGGGCCACCGGACGGTTGAACCGATTCTCAAGGATGGACTTTTGAGAATGAATCGTCACCACGTCCATCTCTCAGCCGGCATAGAAACCGCCCGGCTGGTTGGCAGTCGGCACGGAAAACCAGTGGTTTTTGAAGTCGCCGCTGAAGTAATGCACCACAATGGATTTGTTTTTTTCTGCTCTGCCAATGGGGTTTGGCTGGTTGAAAGTGTGCCGCCACAGTATCTCACCCAACTGAATGTTCAGGCTGGATAAATTTTCCTCCAAAAATAAAAAGGCCGCGGCAAGGAATCACATCTTGCCGCGGAACCACTTGAGAGAGGAGGAATGTACACTATGCCGAGAACAGAAGAAGCCAAAACATCTTTCACCAGAAGGGCCTGCGTCGGGTGTTTGGGCAGCAACTTTTCACGTCACCCTCTCAAACGCGACCAACTCTGAAAAGTTCCAAATCGTCTCCATTTTTTTTCGATATTTTTCCAGTTGAAAAATTGAACATTCAAAATATTGAAAAATTTAGACTTAACTTCCCTCCATCGCACCTCGCAACTGCCGAATCTGTGATCTTACCGCCTGAATTTGGGTTGGAATCTGCGACCAAACCCACGCCACAACTTTATCGGTTGGGTACCGGCCATCACGGTTATATTCGGTCAATTTCAACTCTGGATAGGCATTCAAAACCAGTACCATTTCAGGAGACTCGCCCGACAGGGATTTTCGCTGGTCAGCACCAATGCGCATGGCCCAAATCGGTGAGACCATTTCATAGCTGTCAGTAATTTTCCGCATGGCCGTAAAGAGCGGTTGCTGCTCGGCAAATTCAGAGTTTTTGGCAATAAATGATTCAACCGCCACTTTGGCTTCAGTCACTTTCTGGGTGTATTCACGATAGGTCAGCGCCTGGTCCCCCGTGGCATCAGTCAGTGCTGATAATTTGGCCACCACTGAAATGGCTGATTCAGCATCGCTGATAAAACTAAAGTCAATTTTCGGTTTTGGCGGTTCGCCAATGGCCAGAATCGCGACGCGTTCAATCGCAACCGGGATTTTGTCACCAACCGCATTTTCATAGGTCAGTTCACGCGAATCAATTTTGACAAACTTTCCGCTGATTTGCCCCCCATCGGTCAAAGTGATTTGAATCTCCTTCCCAGCAATCGGAGATGAAGGTTCAGCCACAGCTTTCTTGGGTGGACGACGTCCTTTTTGGGCGAAAACAGTTGAATTTTCTGGTGTTATGCCTACAGAAACAGCACATAAGCCCAAGCAGAGTAAGAAAGAAAGAGAGCGTGTTTGATACATAAAGTCCCCAGACATATGAATTGAGCGCCATCAAGCCAGATC
>CAZXCE010000030.1:9421-28905 GCA_964639175.1 uncultured Clostridia bacterium | reverse complement strand
TCCGGGTTCCGGGTTTTCGATTTTGTTATGGTTTTCGCCGCGTAGCGGTGGCTGAATTGAGGCAGGTCGTTCACGGCCTGCAACTAGGGTCCCAGGTTCCGGGTTCCAGGAAAAAGACATAAAGGACATAAAAAGTTCGAAACCCTGAACCCTGAACCCTGAACCCTGAACCCTGAACCCCCAAATTAAGGCTGGTGCTCTTTGAGCAATGCCGAAATGGCTGGTCGTAATTCCCCAACACAACACAGGCGGCGCAGGCGAACCGGTTGGATGCTGGCCACGATTTCCGAGACATCAATCAGATCGGCCAGTCCTGATTTTCCGCTGCCACGCTCGACCAGAATCGGGTGTTTTCCGCTGCCAGGGCGAAAGTAGGGAATGTCCCGGCTCAGTTGAACAGTGACGGCCCGGTGCGGAGAAATCGGGCTGCCTGCCACCAGTGCCTGACCGTGATGCAGGATTTGTTCGACGGTTTCATCCGCCATATCCGGCGGTATATCCAGGGTTTTAAACATTCGCCGGTCAGAAAATCGGGTTGCGAGGTCAGATAACTCCGGGTCAGGGCTAAACGCCCACCGTTTGAGATGCCATAAGATGTCCACATCATCCAGTGACAGGTATTGCTCAACCGTCAGAGGATTTCCGATGAGAAAATTCATTAGAATCCCGGTTGTGTCGTCCATACCCAGGTTTTGCGCCTGAAAGAGTTCAACTGCCCGTTCAATGGCACCAGAAAAAACCGCTTCAGCCGCCTTAATTAAGTGATGGAAATAGAGTTGACGAAACATCCGGTTCCGAGACTGGATAAATTCCTCAATTGCGTGCAGCCCTTTGGCCCGGATAAAGAGTGTATTGGCCGTCGGGTCAACTTCCAGCGAGGACAACAGCCATTCCAGATCATAGTGGCCATAACTGACGCCGGTCATCAGTGAATCTCGCAGCAGATAATCCAGCCGGTCACAATCAAACTGTGAAGAGACCACCTGACACAGAAACCGTTTGGAAAAGGTGCCCTGCAAGATGTGAACAATCGCTGCCGGCAGATCACAATCAACCTCGGTCAGAATCTGATTGAGCGAGCTGGTTGGGTCGGTGAGCAGCGAAATCGTCCAGGTTTCGTGCCGGAATCTGGCAATTGGTTCAATCGTGTGCGAAAACGGCCCGTGCCCGACATCGTGGAGCAGTGCTGCTGCCATGGTGGCCATTTTCTCGAATCGGCTCAGTGGCACCCGCCGCTCAATCCGGGCCAGCATGCGTTGGGAAAGGTGCATTGTCCCAATGCTATGGGCAAAGCGACTGTGTTCGGCCCCCTGATAAGCAAAATACGCCAGTCCAACCTGGCGAATCCGACGCAGTCGTTGAACTTCTGAGCTGTCAATCAGGCGATTGAGCAACGCACCTTCAACTGTGTCGGTATCCAGAGAAATGATATTGTGGACCGGGTCTCGAAAATTGCGATAACCGCTACTGGCAGAGGCATCAACATTGTGAGTCAGTTCGTGCATAGCTCACCATCGGGCCAAAATCAGGTTGTTGATGCCTTGAGTGACAGGCTGGAGGGGAATTCCGAGCTGAAGGGAGTAGTCGCTTGACAAAAACACAGGTTGAAAAGAGGTACAGGGTTGGCTCAGACCCCTGCCCAGAGCAGAGAAGCCGATCCAGAGTCAGGCTTCAGGTTTTACCCGGCGCACGCGTGTCTTCTTCTCTTTCGAGTCAGTGGCGCTGGTATCTTCGACAACTGCCGGCGGCGGCTGCTCTTCAAAACTCTTGAGCGCTTTCTCTTCGTCATCATACATTCGAAAGACGCTTTCAAGTCGCGAAATCTTGATGATATGGCTCACGCTCTGGGAGGGCTTCAGGAGTTTTAACTGACCGTTGGCCTGTTCAATGTGCTGGTAACATTGCAGCAGACTGCCGACACCGGTACTGCTGATATAGCTGACGCCACTCAGGTCAAGCAGAAAGTTGACTTCGCCAGCCGCGATCATCGAGTCAATGCGTTTGCACAAATCGTCATTGGCTTCACTCGGTGCCATGCGGCCTGTGACTTCGAGGATATTCACCGTTCCTGCTTTTTTGATCAGGCGATAGCGTGTTGGGCGGCGCGGCATCACACCCACGTTCTTTGCGCCGCGATTTGGATTATCGTAATCGTGATCAGCCATACCTTATCCTTTTGGTCCGTTCATCAACCCCCTGGTGATTGGTCTCGCCCGCACTGGCTGCAAGTGATGAAGTTGCAGGCGGTATATCAGGATGTCAGATGTCGAAAGCCTGAATAAAATGAAATAAGTTCTCAGAATTGGCGAAAGCAAATGAAATCAATGGGTTCCACTCTCAACCGGACAAACCTGAAAAAATCCTTGCCCGGTTGGACAAGATAAAAGTTGATAACACTCTAGGCTGAGAACAAATTTGAATGCTTCATGCGAGAAACAGAAGTTGTGGTGGTCGAGGTGGTCGAGATCACTGAATCTGTTTCGAATTGGAATGAACTGTACTGAAATTGCTGCCAAAGCCTACCACAATGATTGTTATCGTCAACCTGAATCCTGCTGTTGATCGTCTTCTCACCTTCTCGAAAATCGAGTCTGGAATGGTTCATCGGTCTCGACCTGTCCAACTTGCGGCAGGTGGAAAAGGGGTGAATGTCGCCCGAGTCCTCAGCCGTCTGCGGACTCCGGCTGAGGTGTGTTTGTTTCTCGGTGGTGATACGGGGCGACTGTTAGGGCGATTGCTCCGGCAGGAAAGGATTCGTACTTGCGTTGTCAAAACCACGGTCGAAACCCGATGCTGTTCGATTGGGTATGATGCGACCACGGGTGAAGACACCGTCTGGAATGAACCGGGCGAATCACCCACTGCTGACCAGTGGCTCACCTATCGTCAACGGTTTGGCGAGCGGATCAAACCTGGGTCGCTGGTTCTGCTCTCCGGAAGTGCCCCGCCACAGTCTCCCGAATCCATTTTTCAGATATTGACCCGTCAGGCTCAGGCGGCTGAGTGTCGGGTGCTGGTTGATATTCCGCCGGCTGATCTTATCCGCCTTCTGCCGGAAAGACCCTGGCTGGTCAAACCAAATCACCACGAAGCCGGGACCGCACTTGGTCAGCCGGTTGTGACTGCGGCTGACGCCATCCAGGCTGGTCGTGAATTGTGGAACCGGGGAGCGCAAAATGCCCTGATTACCCTCGGGGCACAAGGGGCTGTGCTGCTGACCGAGGCTGGCGAAGTTTGGCACCTGACTGTGCCTGATCTCTCAACCTCTGGTCGGCTTTTCCATACCGGCGCCGGAGACGCCACACTGGCCGGGATTGCCTGTGGGCTTCAGAAAAAACACCTGTCACTGTTGGACGCCGTGCGGTTTGGTCTGGCTTCGGGAACAACCTTTGCCCGGTATGGGCGTACGTTTGACCCGGCGGAGATTGAGCGGATGGTGAATGAGATTGGGCTAAACAAAATGGGTTGAAGAATGAGAAACGGTCAAGTCATTCAATCAAATAATACCAGTTTGTAGTCAGTAGATCGTAGTCCGTAGCTCACTAACCTCATTTGGTTGAACTACTTGATAGTTTTCTAATGCAAGGGCTCCAGTGCAAATTGGTATAACTTGGCAAACCACTGACTACTGACTGCTGACTGATATTACTTTTCTAATGTTGTGGGCACACCTTGGGGAAACTTTTCCTGGATGGCCGCTTTGATTTTATCAATCCGATTTTCAGGGTTTGGGTGGGTACTGAAAAATTCAGGATTGCGGTTGCCTTTTGAAGCCTGAGCCAGGACTTCCATCACGCCAATCATGGCCTGTGGGTTATAGCCAGCTTCGGACATAAAGCGAACACCAAGGGTGTCGGATTCGAGTTCATCATCACGACCATATTTCATATTGACCAGATTGCCGATGGCGGCAGCCAGTTGTGCGGCCTGCTGGCTATCGGCCCCAACGCCGACAGCCGAAACCAGTCCCTGGGTCAGATTCTGTTTGGCCATGTGCTCGGCACCGTGACGACCAATGACATGTCCAATTTCGTGACCCAGCACCCCTGCGACCTGGCCATCGGTTTTCAATTGTGACAGCAATGCCCGCGTAATGAAGATCTGTCCGCCAGGAAGGGCAAAGGCATTGATCGTTTTTTGATCGTTCAACACGTGGAACTCAAACTGGTACTTGCTGTTACGGGCGGCAGATTGCTTCACCAGCCGGTTTCCAATCTGGTCAACGCGGGCATTTTCCTTTGGATCAGACGACTCGCCGCCATATTGCTGGAGCATTTGTGGTGCCGCCTGTTGCCCAAGCGTTACTTCCTGATCTTCAGTCAGCGCGACTTGTTGCACCTCACCCGTAATCTGGTTTTTCTGGGTTGACCGAAAGTACCCAAAGATTGCGCCCACAGCCACCACCACGGCAATGACCAGTCGAACTTTCAAATTTCCCCGGCTATTTTCCATACAGTTGCTCCACAAATATTGGTGACAGACTTCAAAAACCCCGAGCCCTGAACCCTGAACCCTAATTCAGCAATTCGTCATCAGCGGCTGATTCTGGCATTGGATGGGCTGCCTGTTGCACGACGCCAACAATCATTCGGCGTTCAGCAAAGAGATTTGAATCAATCAGGGTTTGGACAATAAATTCTCCTGGGCGTTCAAACGCCAGATTCATAAAAAAGGTGATGTTGTTGGCATACCCACCTTCTGGAACTTCAAACAGTGTTGGGGTCGAATGCGCCACGACTTGTTGTTTTCCAGGGTAGAGGATGCGTACTTCGGACAAGAACTTGCCATTCCCCCGCCAGTGATTGACCACGGCAATGCGGGGAAGTTGAAATGGAAGTTGTTGAACATAGATGTCTTGAAACACACCCATAAAGCTGAGTTTATTGCCCAGTTCAAGCCGCACATCGTCACACAGAAGTTGATAAATTAATTCAAGGTTTTGGGTTGATTTCACAGTCAAAGACTCCATTGGGTTAATCGTCAGGTCGTGCCAGTCAGGTGGTGACAGGATCCTTCAACGCAGGCTGGCTATCGGCATGTTTGGAAAAGATTGAAGAATGAGATAAAGGCTGGTGGAAAACGGCGTTTGGAAATGCCTGAAAACTATGCCACGGCCTGCTGTGCAAGTCCAGAAACCGCCCAGATATCAAAAATTATACCAGTCAGTAGTCAGTAGTCAGTAGTCAGTAGTTCGCTAAATTTATTTAGTTGAATCACTTGACTGTTTGCTAATCCAGGGACTTCCTTGCAGATTGGTAGTATGAGGACCCTGTCAGTCGGGCAGGTGGTTCAATGCTCAGTCCCCAAAAAACAATCCTTTCCAAGTCGAATTGCACAGTCCGCTAGATTTCACTAACGTTGCCTGATCAGGTTTACACATTGCCGTGTAACCAAAAAGATCTAACCCATACACTTCACTTCAACGACCATAAAGCCTGTATTTGTCAGTTATTACTTTTGGCAAAGCAATGTTTTAGATATCAAAAGGAACTGCGCCCGCATGAAAGATCCATCCAGTATAATTCACAAAATTATTTCCGCGCCGCGTCGGCCCACGTTGGTTACTCGATGGGGTTTGTTTGGGATACTTACACTCATTCTGGTGACTGGTTTGGTTGGCCAACTGCCAGTGGGCAAGACATTTCAAAAACAAACACTACCAGCTACAACCAGTAAAGCTCCTTCAGCCAGGGATATTGCCTGTTACCAGGCGCTGCTCAACCTTGAATCACCCTACTCATTGCTCTGTGTGGCGGCGCATCCAGATGATGAAGATGGCGCCTCGCTGGTCTATTACCGGATGAAATATGGCGTCAATACCGCATCCATCACGGCCACACGCGGCGAAGGAGGGCAAAATGCGGTTGGGACGGAATTGAACGAGGCGCTCGGGGTCATTCGATCTTATGAAATGCAGGCGGCGGCAGCCTACCAGGAGTCCCCAAATTATAACCTTGGCCTGGAAGACTTTGGGTTTTCCAAAACGTCGCGAGAGGCGCTGGCCCGGTGGGGACACGACGAAGCACTCCGGCGGCTGGTGGGATTGATTCGAAAATTGCGACCAGATGTGGTGATTACCAACCACGACACCAAAACCGGGCATGGCCATCACCAGGCAGTTGGCCTGTTGTTGCAAGAAGCGTTTGAGGCCGCTGCCGATCCCAATCAATTTTCTGACCAGATTATTGATGGCGTTTTGCCCTGGCAGATTCGGCGGCTGTACGAGCGTGCTTTTGGCGAAACAAAGCCGGATATTTCCTTTGAAGTCAATCAGGTAGATCCCTATCGGCAGGTGAGCTATGTCCAGATTACCTATGATGCGCTCAAGATGCACGCCACCCAGGGACCCTGGCCCAGTGCCGATCTCAGCCGTCCGGTGACCCGCCGGTTTCGCCTGATCAAAAGCAAAAATGCCGGTGACCTGCCCGCTGGGAGCGACAACCTGTTTGCCGGTTTAGAAAGCCAGTCAAAACCGGATTTTGCTGAAGTCTATGCCGGGATGGTGAAATCCAGTTTTCAGGGGGTGATGCCATCTGAGCGATGGCGACACATTCAGAGCCTCGCAAAATCAGAAGAACGTGAATCAGCCCGTCGCCAGCTTGGTGAGGAGGTGTTAAACGCGCTCCGGTCGGTTCGTACCCAGGCGCTCAACTCCAAAGACCAGTCACGAGTTTTTGAACAACTGGCCGACCGACTGGCCCATGCCTATGCCGTGCTCTCGGGGATTGAGGTCCAGGTTCAGGCCACACCGCAGATGATTGTCCCTGGAGAAACGGCTTTTGTCCGGCTGACCATTGTCAATGGAAGTTCACAGCCAATCAGTTTACGCCAGGTGCAGGTCAAACTGGCCGATGGCTGGCAGTCGAGCGGTGATTATTCAGCCGTTGGGAATGACGTTCAGATTGAACCTGGGAATCAAACTGATGTGAGTTTTCGATTGACGGCGGACGCTGCACTTCGGCCAACGCAACCTGCCCCTGAACATTTGTACGAGACTGATTTCTTACAACCCCAGGCCCGGTTTACGGTAACCCTGGCGCGCAATAACATTCGATTTCAAGTCCGAACCCAGGCACGCCTGGAAGTTGCTCAGCCGGTTGTGGCACAAGGGATTCCGCGCGAAATCCCAGCCGTCGCAAAAGAAGGTGATCTCAAAGGCCCCCAGCCGCAGATTCTTACGGCTACCATCCGGCGCAACACAGCACAGGTTCAGGCCGGAGAGGTCAAATTTCAAACCATGGGTGGCGTCGTGGTTTCACCAAATAAAATCAGTGTGAGATTTGGGCCAAATCAGGCGCAGGTAGCGACCAAAGTTGCCATAACCTTTTTGCAGCCGCTGGATCCAAAACAAACCCAGATTGATATGATCTGGACAGATGTTTCAGCCGTAGCGCCGCCGGCCCCCAAAAAAGCCGCCTTTCCTCCAGTTGAAACCAAAGGCGTTCCCTCACCCCTGCAACTGGCCAGAATGAAAGTGATTCCAGTTTCAGTTGCTCTTCCGGCAAAGCTCCGGGTTGGGTATGTACGCAGCTTTGAATTTACCCTGCCACAAACGCTGAAATTACTGGGCGTAGAGCACCGTGAATTACAAGAATCTGATTGGAAACCAGGCGCGCTTAAAGAAAATTTTGACACGATTGTGCTCGATAATCGGGTGTATCTGGCGGCACCGGATCTGGCCAGTCACCAGGCACAACTGATGGAATTTGTCGAACAGGGCGGTCATCTGGTGGTTTTTTACCATAAAACCGGCGAGTTCAAATCCGAATGGGCCGCATTGCCGCTCAAGATTGGTGATCGCCGGGTGGCTGAAGAAACCGCACCGGTGACATTCCTGCTGCCAGAACATCCACTCCTGAACTGGCCAAATAAACTCAGTCAGACCGATTTTGACCACTGGGTTCAGGAACGAGGCCTGTATTTTCCGTCTGAGTGGGATCGCGGCTATCAGGCGCTTCTGGCATCGCACGATACTGGTGAAGAAGCACTGCCGGGTGGGTATCTGGTGGCTCAGCGAGGGAAGGGAAGTTACGTCTATACGAGCTATGCCTGGTATCGTCAGTTACGGGTCTATCACCAGGGGACATTCCGGATTTTTGCCAATATGATTGCCTATCCGGTCCGACCCAACAACTAAAGCGAGTCGCTACTCGCTCTTTCACTCGTCTTCAGACTCTTCCTCGGGTGGGGGAAGGTTGCGGGAATCAATCAGAAAGGTCGTGCGGAAGTGGCGGACTTCTTCCTCTTTTTGAGCCCTGGTTTTCATCATGGCCATAAATTCGTCGAGACTATAATCTTCAGCCACCAGATAGGTCCGGACAGTCAACGAGATTCCCAGATTGAACTCCGGGTCGAGTTGATAGCCAAAGGACGCTTTTGAAGCAGGTTCGTAGCTCAGTGACCCGCGTAACCTGATAACCCGATCATATTTAGCCATAAGTAATCCACTTGCGAATGGTGAACAATGAATTATGAAAAGGTAGATGCTTTTTATTCAATAAGATGCGCTTATCTGCTCTTGAATTGTCATCAATGATTTCTGTTCTTCATCTTTCATACTTCATCCTTCATAATTCCTCTCCATGCCTCTCAAAATCTAACACGAAGCCAGGAAAAATGTTTTTCGAATTTGCTGAAGTTCTCCTGTCGTTGCTCATCCGCGAAACCGCGCGTGGTCTTTTGCGGACATACAATGGCGTCAAATTATTCACCACCGACGAGTTTGCGTCAGTCAACCGGGCATCTCACCGGCTTTTGATTGAGCAGCGGTTGCTCAAGTTGCGTCGCTATTCATCGCGCCGCCGAAGTCGTTCCCGCATTCCAGTGCTCTTGATTCCACCGTTAATGGTCAGACCTGATGTGTTTGATCTGTTGCCAGAACGAAGCCTGGTTCGGGCATTACTCGATCAAGGGTTTGATGTATTTCTGGTGGATTTGGGTGAACCGTTGCGGCGAGACCGTCGGTTGTCCATGGATGATTATATCACAAAGCGAATCCATCGATCAGTCCGAAAAATCAAGCAAGTGACTGGACATCAAGAGCTTACATTGATTGGCTACTGTATGGGCGGTATTTTTGCCAACCTCTATGGGGCGCTCTATCCACACGAAGGCGTCCGCAATATCATCAATCTGGCAGCACCCACTGATTTTGAAGTCATGTCGGGGTACCAGCATTTGGGAACGGTGATTGGGTCGCCGCTGTGGACGCTGGTTGAGCAACGGGGAATGGTCCCGGCTTCAGTTTGCCAGTCGGTGTTTCAACTCAGTCAGCCCATCAAGACCCTGACTCAGCCACTGAAATTGCTGTGGAACCTCTGGAACACCGAATATGTCGTGACGCAACGCGCTATCAGCCACTGGATGAACAACTTTCTCAACCTTCCTGAAGCCACCTTTAAGCAATTCTGGACGCACATTTTTCGTGAAAACCGACTCTGCCAGGGCACCTTTGTCATCAATGGGATGGTGGTGGATTTTCAGAATATTCAGGGCGCCTACCTGGCACTCGCCGGAGAAAGCGACCATCTGATTCCTTCAGAGAGTGTCTTTTCAATCCTGGATTTGATTGGAAGTCAGGACAAAACCTGCGATTTTGTCCCTGGTGGGCATCTGGGGGTACTGGTTGGGGAAGGTGCCACCACCACTGCCTGTCGAATTGGAGACTGGCTGGCACCACGGTCACGCACCACGGCAACTTTGTCGTTTCAGCGTGCAACCCGGCGCTCACGTTCCAAAAAACAGCCCGTTCCAGAGGCTGTACCCGCAACCCATCCAATTGATGTGGGTAGAGTTGCGAATTATTAGGAAAAAGAGCAGATAAAGGTCTTTTCCTGGTGAAAATTCGGATGGTATACTGGTGCTTTCCGCCGCCGTCTGAAATAATTCCATCTCCACTATGTACAGTTAAAAAAGATGGTTTGAAACCTCCTCCTTCAACCATTTCCTGCATTTGCTTCCTGCACGTAGAAGGACTTTCGTGAACGTGACAAACCAGGAGCACACCGTTCCTTCGGTCACCTGTCAAGTTGCCCCAAACCCGTTCCCCACCAGGGAAAACCAGCCGCCGCCCATAAAATCAACTCGTCAGCCGTACTGTTTTCAAACAGTACCCAACTCATCTAAAGAGGTGTGGCCGAAAGTACTTGTCAAGAGACTCGGCCCTCCAGGGCCAGGCTTGAGTCGTGTACCCATGTCGCTCTCCTAACGGAGAGCCGATATTGGTAGACTGACTCAAGCTTCACTTGACCAGACCCCCGTGCAAATCACGGGAAACGATTGGGAAGAATATACAGGTACCAGCGGATGCCGCCTCAGTTCGCTGCTCTACGGTGATAGGTTAAACAGGAATGGGAGTCAGTTCCAGTGCTTATCACATCAAACCTTCCTCAATCCGGTCGAGAGGAAGTCGAATCCAGTCAGCGGTTACAGTTAGACTGGTACGCGCTACTCCCCGAAAGGGGATGTTTGAGAGTTTTTTTACTCTCAAGGGTCACGAGTGGGAGGAGTCAAATCCTTCCACTTCCACTTCCACTTCCACTTCCACTTCTCACAATAAAGGAGCGGCGTTTCCTCTCGGCTCTAAAGAACCGAGTATCCACGCCGAAGACAGGATGAAGCATGAGTCGACAACCAACGTCCAGCGCATCAAAATTACCCCCGTTCCTTCCTCAACCAAAGCCAAAAAACGCTCTAAAACCGCTCTGGTCCTGGCTGGTGGCGGTGTGACCGGCGTGGTTTACGAAGTTGGTGTCTTACAGGCACTCACTCATTTCCTGACCGGCGAATTTACTCTCAATGATTTTGATATGGTCATGGGATTGTCAGCCGGGTCGCTGGTTGGCTCGCTGCTGGTCAATGGCATCACTCCAGCCGAAATGATGGGCGCGATGGGTGAGCACCCATCAAACACGCTCACAAAATTCTCAAAATGGGATGTCTTTCGGCCAAATTTTGGCGAATTCTTTGAACGGGCCATGGGGTTGCCTTTTACGCTGACGCAAAATCTCTGGAGAAATATTTCAAACTACACACTGGGGAAAAATCCATATGCGGAATTGCTGGATGAAATCCTCCCGTCAGCCATTTTTACCAACAGCAAGGTCGCTGATTTTGTCCGCAATAATTTGCAGAATTTGGGCCGGACCAATGATTTTCGGGAACTGGTGAAAAAGTTCTATGTGATTGCCACCGAACTGGATACCGGCGACCGTGTGATTTTTGGTGATGAAGGGTACGACCACATTCCGATTTCAAAAGCGGTTCAGGCATCAACCGCCATTCCATTGTTTTACCGCCCGGTTCGGATTGGACGCCGGGACTATGTAGATGGCGCAATGCGGAAAACGCTCCACATTGATATTGCAATTGAGAAGGGCGCCGAATTGATCATCTGTATCAACCCGGTGGTGCCGTTGCGCAATGATACCGATAAGAAATCAATTCCGATGTTTGGCCATAAAGGACGTTACATTTCGGACAAGGGATTTCAGCACGTCTGGCGGCAGATGTTGCGGTTGATGTTGCATTCGCGGATTCCCGCCGGGTTGGAACGCTATCGCCGGTTTTATCCCAACGTAGACATTATTTTGATTGAGCCACGCGAAGACGACTACAAGATGTTCTTCCACAACATTATGGACTATGACGCGCGCGTATCGGTCGCCGAGCACGGATACAAGACCATGATCGCCCGGCTCTCAGAGCATTTTGAAGAATACGCGGCCATTTTCGCTCGTCACGGCATTGATATTCACCCACCTCGTAAGTCTGCGCACCATGCCACACCCCGAAGTTTTGACAACACGCCACCTGCTCTTCGGCGAGTTCGCATTGCACAAGCCAACCATCGTGAGTTAAATCGGTTGCATTCGGTGCTGCAAAAACTTGACTCCAGGCTCGATTCACTGGCTGAGGAGTCAGCCAAGCCTCCGATTCATCCTGAAGGAGAGTTCAAGAGTCGAGTCGCCAATGTATAGTCTGCAGTTTGAAACGATTTATCCGATTGCCGAATTAAAACGCCGCCGGGGTGTTACTGTGACGGCGGTGGACGAAGGCGGCATCGGTGCCGCGCTTGGGTTGGTGCCAGGAGATCGCATCCTGGCCATCAATGACCGTAAAGTCCGTGATTACCTGGATTTCCAGTTCTACACTGGTTCTGAGGAACATCTAAAACTCGCTGTTGCCACCGTTGACGGCAAAAACGTTGATTTCGAGGTCGCGCTGGACGAAGGCGAAATCTGGGGACTGGATTTCGAGCAGTTTGTCCCGCGCCAGTGCGGCAACGAATGTTTGTTCTGTTTCTGCGAACAAAATCCGGAAGACGCGCGCCCATCGCTCTTTTTCCGTGACGAAGATATTCGGTTATCATTTTTGCACGGCAACTACACGACGATGACCACGCTCACGAGTGACGAATTTGAGCGCATTGTCGAGCAGCGGCTTTCTCCACAGTATGTTTCAGTCCACGCCACAGATCCTGAAGTTCGGCGTCATTTGCTGGGCCGCAACAAAGCCGATGATATTTTGGGGACGATGCGGCGCTTGCTTGAGCACGATATCGAACTCCACGCCCAGATTGTGCTCTGCCCGCGCATCAACGACGGGGAAGTCCTGCGCCAGTCCATTTATGAACTGGCGGAACTCTATCCCGGCGTCGTGTCAGTGGCGATTGTGCCGCTTGGATTGACCAAGCACCATCGCAAGCGTCACCTGCTGACTCCGGTGTGGGACGAATGGTTTGCCGAAATCATTGAACTGGTCACCCCCTGGCAGAAAGATTTGAACCAGCGGCTCGGTACGAACTTTGCTTTTTTGGGTGACGAGTTTTACATCCGGGCCAAACAGCCGATTCCTTCAACGCGCCACTATGGACCCTACCCACAGATTGAAGACGGCGTCGGTATGGTACGGCGGTTTCTCAACAGTTTTCGAACCACCTTGAAGCAGCGCCTGAAACGGCCTGGCCTTGCCGACGAGTTACGTGAAGTGACGACACTGGCCACGGGAACACTGTTTTACCCAACGCTGGCCGCCGCCGCTGAGGAAATCAATCAGGCGTTTGGAACGCAACTACACGTGGTCCCGGTCACGAATGAATATTTCGGCCCGGAAGTAAACGTGTCGGGATTGCTGACCGCCACTGATTTTCTGGCGGCACGCGATCAGTTCAAAGGCCAGAAGTTGTTCATCCCCGGCGAATCAGTGATGGGCGAGAATCAGATTTTCCTCGACGGCATGACACTGGCGGATTTGCGAACCAGACTTGGGATGGATATCCAGCTCGGAGGCATTACGGGGAAGGATTTTGTGCTTACGGTACTGGGTTCAGGGCGAAAGACCTTAGCCCCAGGCTCTGGTTTTCTCAGCCCCAAGCCATGAACCCGAAAATTTTTTGAACAAGGTAGTTGACAAACGGGCATTTCGTGACGATAATGCGCGTTCCTTTGCGGATGTGGCGGAATTGGCAGACGCGCATGGCTCAGGACCATGTGGGCTTCGGCCCTTGGAGGTTCAAGTCCTCTCATCCGCATTCCCCATTTGCACCCGTAGCTCAGTTGGATAGAGCGCTTGACTACGAATCAAGAGGTCGGAAGTTCGAGTCTTCCCGGGTGTACTTTTAGAATTAAGGATTTAGCCCGCTTGCCAAAGCGGGCTTTTTACTTTTTGGGTTCAAGAAAACCAGTCAGGGAGTTCAAGACGCCTGTGGCAGCAAGATTACCTTTCCCTGGATCTGGGCACCCATTGCTTCGAGGATTCTGGCGGCGCGTTCAGACGTGATGCCGTGGTATTCGTTGCGTTCATCACGGGAAACCAGCGATTCATGGACCCTCAGCCGTTCGGCCAGTTGTCGTTGAGTCAACCCCCGCGCGATTCGGAGCTTGATCAGAAATCTGCCTAACTGGCGCAAATCGGTCAATTCGCCAATTTCTCCGCGTTTCAAGCGTTCATATTCGGCGACATCTTCTTTCAGTTGAGGCAAAAACGATTCGACCGGCTCCATCAATCGGTTTACCTTTTCTGGAGAGAATCCCATGTCAACATATTGCTTTTTGAGGGTTTCGCGATACACCCGATCATCTTGAATCTGATTGAGTGCGTCCCAGTATTCGGCGTCACTTCGAATCATAATGAACCTCCAATTTGAATAATTCCTTTCTGCTTACGCCCACTGTAGGTGAGGCGGTGTAGTTAACCAGTAATATTTTGAGAGGGCATAAAAAAGCTCGGCCAAAAGCCGAGCTACATAGGGTAAAACAGAATTAAACTTATTTTGGAGTTTTATGTCTTGAGTCTAAGGAACTGGAATGCTTAGGCTTAACTGAGAAACTCCCCCAGTCTTCGTTGTCTGTCAAAGGAAGGGTGTAGGTCGTTTTCTGAATAAGCCCAGCTTCAACCATCCTATCGAAAAACTGGCTAAGTGTTGCAAAACGAGGATTTCTCTCAATTCGATCTTGTTTACTGGTAAGCAAGTTTTCAACTTCGTGTGTAAGTGCCATATGTTGTACTCCTAAAAACCAAGTCTACTGTGTAAAAAAAGCCTGACCTCTTCTCTGCGAATATACTCGACTAGTAGGTCGTTATACCCTCGGATAAGGCTACGCAAATTCTGGTCCTGTGAATAATCTTCAATTCTCAATTTCAATTTACTTTGAAGAGTTGAGACATTGATTGCACGTCCATGAGAATGCCAAAGTGCATTATCACCAAGCATTTTGGCAATTTCTTCTGCTCTTTGCTGCTTTTCTTCTAAAGTGACTGATTGACCTGGGTTTGTTGTCTGATGTTGTACCCAATCTTCAAATTTATACCGGACAAGCCATTCCTTTAAGAGGGTGACAGTCAGATTTTTAGCTTGCTCATAACGACTTAACTCAGCTAAGTCTAGTTTTTGCAGCATCATAAACTCTGCATTCGTCAGTTCTCCGGTCTCATCTTTACCTATCATTTGATTCACTTTATCTAAATATCCAGAGGCAGGTACCCAGGTTTTTCCATTATAGACTTGTGGGTCAATTGGGCCCAGAGAAGATGAATAATCCATGTAAATTTTATTACCAGACATGCAAAAAATTGTCCCGGCTGACATGGCGGCATCCGGAACTACAAAAAAGACTTCTGAATAATGATGCCGAGTAATGTTGACAAGTTTCTCTACCGTCTCAACACTCCCTCCAGGGGTATTTAAAAATAAAACCAGTCGTCCTCCTTTTGCTGGGGAATCTATTTTTATTTTTTCGAGGATGTCTCGGAAAATCTTCACAACCATGCTCACAATTTCGCCATAATAGAAAACAACATCAGCCTCAAAATATTTTTCGAGTTCCTCAAGTTTATCCTTAATAAGGTCTTCCATTGTTCTATCAAAAACACTGATATCCATATCCCTCTCCAGAGTTTGGAAAATTTTGAAAGAGAAGCTTTTCTTTTAGGTAATTAGATTCTGTTGATATTTTGGGGTGTGTATTGAACCGCATAACGAAGCTGTGAGTTGAGGCCAGCCTTTCAAGGCCGCGAACTGGGCAAATCACAATTTGACCGCCTTCAATCCTGGATTTTGGTGATTCCCGGCGCTGAAGCCCGATCTCAACTCACAGCTCTACTGTGCGCTGAAGAAATGTCAACAGAACTTAAAATGTGTCGCAGAACTCCATGTTGAAGAATAGGCACTTACAGCTTTTGCCAAATTATGCTTCCGAATTCAGTCTCGAAAAATCCAGAGGAGCCCAATGAGTAGATAGTCAGATTAGCTTCATTAGTGCTTTGTTCGCAATAATTGAACTCTGCGATACGCTCTAGTTAAATATTTGAGGTAGTTAAGGTTGTGGAAGACCAAGTCTCTACGTCTAAGAGATCAATTTGTGGATTGTCAGAAGCACTAACGACCTAAAAAATAGGTATGGAGAATATCGAATAAAGTGATTTTAAGAAAAATTCAATGATACAAAATAAGAAGGGAGTGAAGCCTATCTTCTGGCCCAGAGGTTTGTCAAATGTTCTATATGTTTTTAAGCAGGTACAGTTCTCTCTGCTAACGAGGATGGACATCCCTTTTGTTAAGAAGAGCAACAGTATTGGTAGTCCGAGTTCCACTCTACTAAGGAGAAATTGTGTCAAATAAAGAAGCAAAACTTCAACGACTTGATAGATTTATGAAATTAGTTGAGTCTTCTCA
This sequence comes from uncultured Clostridia bacterium, assembly GCA_964639175.1. Classification (GTDB taxonomy): domain Bacteria; phylum Acidobacteriota; class Blastocatellia; order Chloracidobacteriales; family Chloracidobacteriaceae; genus JACQXX01. The sequence goes on along the minus strand of CAZXCE010000030.1, from coordinate 12,731 downwards.
ATGGGTTCCATCACGAAGGGAATATCCGCCAGTTTTGACGGAAGAAGATGAACAAATACTGACAGAAGCCTGGATGGAAGTTGCTCGGGAAAACAGTAAGAACGAAGGTAAAGAAAGCATAGAAGATTTATCATCTTCTGGAATTGAAAGTCCAGAATTTCAAAATGAAAAAAGCAGATAGCCACACACGTCAGATTGAACTCTTCGCCGATACTGCCGGACGCTATTGTGCGTGGGTGGAAGCGGTTGAAATCTATTCCTTTGAAGAAGTCTCCCATCTGCGGCTCCTCCTGGCGGAGTTGCATCTGGGTGTGTTGCGATTGTGGCCGGTCAAACCCGGTGCTGACACCAGGATTGAAGCGCTTTCACACGAAGAATGGAAAGTGATTTACTCCAGACTGGCCCAGTTTGAACTCAATTACTACTGGGATGTGTTTAACCCGCTCGATTCCGAAGACACCACCTCAATTTGCAGCAGTCTGGCTGACGATCTGGCTGATATGTATCGGGATTTGAAAAAAGGACTTGCCTGCTATGACCAGGGACGAATAACCGAAGCCGCCTGGGAATGGCGCTTTTTGTTTGAAATCCATTGGGGGCAACATTTGACCGGGGCACAGCGGGCGCTTCACTGGTATTTCAGTAAGGTGGATATTTTGGATTCGATGGGTTGAGTAAACCTTGAATTGAGAGTCAGGTTTCACGACCTCAACCCGGCACGGTATTCGCGAGCCAGAATGGACATAATCACCAGCGAGCCAAAGCTCCCATCTCGCTTGACCACGGCTTCACGGAGTGTTCCTTCTTCGCAAAACCCAGTTGCCTGATAGGTGTGACGGGCACGGATGTTGTCATCAAAGACGTCCAGCCAGAGGCGATTGGCATTCAGTTCAGAAAACGCCAGCTCAATCACCTGGTATAAAACTGGTTTCCCAAATCCAGTTCCGGGTTGGGCAACCACAATCCGGGCCAGTTCGATGCTTCGGGCAGGTGAGGTGAGCCCGGCCAGGATCACATACGCGCCAGGCTGTCCGGCTTCGTCAGTAGCCATCAGGTAGCGTTTATCCGGGTCCGCCAGGTTGTTCAGGTGCGTTTCCGCCGACCAGTGGCCGATAAATGCTTCAAATTCAGAGCGTTGTTCCTGGGCGACGATCCAGGAGATATCTTCCGGGATTGCCGGACGGAGACGAATCTGAGGTTTCATGGTGGGTGGACCTGTTTTTTGATCAGTTGGGTTCAGTTCTTTGGGGATAAGGTTGGAATAGTGACTGACAAGCTGATTTGCCCGGTGAAAGGCTGGGGCGATCAGATCAAGTTCGACATCAGCACAAGGTGCCAGCCTCAGGAGGTTCTGAAGCATTTGCACTGCTTCTGGAATGCGATGGGTCTGACAGAGCAGGTCTGCCAGAAAAATCTGAGCCTCAATCCAGTTAGGAAATTGACCTGGCTCATATGGCATCGCGACCGCACGACGTAAAATTGCTTCGGCTTGAACTACATCTCCTTTTATATCAAGGAGTAACGTTGCTTTATGAATAGCCTGATCGAGATTCATAGCGTTCTCCAGTATAAAGAAACAAGCCAGGGAAGCTATGGTGTCACAGCCTGACCTTTTTCGAATGTCTGTTGAAGCCCAGGTGCGACCAGTTCGTGGAATATTTCGTCCATTCGGTCTGGAGAATAGGGCATGTTGTTTTCAAGCCACCATTTCAGCAGGGAAAACAGGGTGCTGGCGATATGGTGTGCCAGAATCGCTGGCGGCACGGATGTCGAGACAGATTGTGACACCAGTTTGTGTTCAATCTTTTTGCTCAGATACTCCGTCCCGGTCTTGAGCATCAACTCCATTTTTCGCGACATCGCCAGGGCTCGATACAGGTGATGAAAGTCCTGAAGGTGGCTAAAGAGTTGTCGAATCGGGACGATTTGAGCTTTGCCAGCCTGTTCCAACTGGATGTGCTGGTTGACTCCATCCAGAAGATTTTCGAAATCGCTCAGAAAGAGGTCTTCTTTGTCGCGGAAATGGGCATAAAACGTAGCCCGTCCGACATTGGCGCGGTCAATCACATTTTGCACCGTAATTTCGTCATAGTGCTTTTCCAAAATGAGTTCAATCAGCGCGTCTCCCAACATATCCCGAGTGCGACGGGTCCGCCGATCTTTTTTCTGTTTTTCCATCATCAAGCTCCTCACGTTTTCGAACAATCCGGGCCTGGTTGTTCAGTTTGGAACAAACCCGGCCAGGCTGTTTGGTGACCTGATTTCATCTCCTGGATAGACTTGCGGTCAACCATTTATTTTTCAATATCAGAAGGACGTTGACCCATGAAACAGCAGTCAATCTATGGAATTGCTCTGATTGTCGGTTCTCTGGCGGGTATTGTAACCATGATTTTCCACCCTTCGGGGCTGAGCCACACTGCGTCACCTGATCAAATGGGGCATCTGGCTCAAGTGGCGGTGGCTACGCATGCCCTGGCACTGATCGGCCTTCCAATCCTGGTTTTTGGGTTTCTAGGATTTACTCTTCACCAGGGAGGAGATCGTCCGTTGATCCAGGCTGGGTTTGTGGCCTATGTCTTTGCTTCGTTTTGGGTTTCAATTTCAGCCGTTTCCAGCGGGTTGATTGCACCACAACTCATTCGGCAAATGGTTGGAGCGGATGAATCTATCCTAAAGGTCCTGCAAACCATTTTATCGTACAATTTCCAGCTTAATCAGGGATTTGCAAAACTCTTTGTGATTGGTTCATCAGTGGCGGTGATTCTCTGGTCAATTTCTTTCTTGAAATCAGGGACCATTCGCTGGCTGGGGATTCTTGGGGGTGTGATTGGACTGGTCAACCTGTTTGTTTTTGGTCTGGGGCATCTCCGGCTCAATGTGCATGGGTTTGGTCTGTTTACTTTTATCCAGTCAACCTGGGTGATTTTGTTGGGGGTGATGATGTGTCGTTCAGTCGAGATTTTTCCCTCCGATCCAAAGTGAGCTAGCCTAAAAGTTATTTGAATTGATGAGTTATAGAGTTGAAGGTCAAAGTTAGAGCCTGTCTTGACAAAATCTGGACTCACGGCTTACGCTCGATTTACAGCCACAAGACATATTCGGTTTACAGCCACAAGACATATTTTGATATTTTTCTTCTGGATATTTATGACAAATGAAGAACTTTTGGCTGCCGTTTTGACGGCACTGGATGTAAAACTTAAACCCATACAAGAAGACATTGCTCAACTTAAAAGCGATGTGAATCAACTCAAGGGTGATGTGAGTCAACTCAAGGGTGATGTGAGTCAACTCAAGGGTGATGTGA
>CAZXCE010000030.1:0-9321 GCA_964639175.1 uncultured Clostridia bacterium | reverse complement strand
AAGGGTGATGTGAGTCAACTCAAGGGTGATGTGAGTCAACTCAAGGGTGATGTGAATCAACTCAAGGGTGATGTGAATCAACTCAAGGGTGATGTGAGTCAACTCAAGGGTGATGTGAATCAACTCAAGGGTGATGTGAATCAACTCAAAAGGCAATATGGTCAATTGGAATCCAAAATCCAAACCACGTTTAACGCAGTTTTGGATGTAGGGAGGGACGTTCGAGAGCTGAAAGCTCAATATCGTTCAATGGAAACCCGCATGGATTTACTCGAATCACGAGTTGAGAAACTTGAAGCACGTCCGTAGTGGCTCAATAAATGTTATTCTTGAATGAAGCCCGTCAGAATGTCCTGACGGGCTTTTGCATTTCAGAAACAAGAGTCCAAACTCCCAACTCTGGCCTTCAATTTGCCCCTACTCAGAATCAAAGAAATTTAATTGAACTCTCTGGTAGGAACGAAGGCGATGAATGTCAATCTTAAATCACTCATTGGTAAATTAAATCCAACGTGCCGGGCGGTGCTCGAAGCCTCAGCCGGTTTGTGTCTGCAGCGAACCCACTATGACGTGGAAATCGAGCACTTCCTGATAAAGCTGCTGGATGTGCCCAACACCGATTGCATCGCGATCTTTCGGGCATTTGAAGTCAATCAGGCCCAGCTTGGACGCGATATTTTGCGAACGCTGGACCGCTTCAAGACCGGCAATGGACGGACTCCGGCACTCTCTCCGCGCATTCCGCAACTGATTCAGGAAGCCTGGCTGGTGGCATCGGTCGAATTTGGTGTGACGTCCATTCGCACGGGTCACCTGCTGCTGGCACTGCTCCGAAATGAGCAACTGGCCCGCATTGGCCGCGAAACCTCGCGCGAATTGCTCCAAATCTCAGTTGAACAGCTACAACGCAGGTTCACTGAGGTCACCATTGGCTCCCTTGAAGCCCAGGCTGCCACAACTGAATTAAATTCACCGGCAGATCAAACTCAATTCAATTCGCAAAACACAAATTCAATGAAATCAGCCGCACTCGATCAATTCACGATTGATTTGACTGCCAGGGCGCGCAACGGCGAAATTGACCCGGTGTTGGGCCGTGATTTCGAAATCCGGCAGGTGATTGATATTTTGACCCGTCGGCGCCAAAACAATCCAATTTTGACTGGCGAAGCCGGGGTCGGTAAAACCGCAGTCGTCGAAGGGCTGGCGCTCCGGGTGGCCAAAGGCGATGTCCCCGAAGTACTGAAAAAAGTGGCAATTCGGACGCTCGACCTGGGGCTCTTACAGGCCGGGGCCGGAATCAAAGGCGAATTCGAAAGCCGGCTCAAGTCGGTCATTGACGAAGTGAAAGCGTCGCCGCAGCCAATCATTCTGTTTATTGACGAAGCGCACACCATGATCGGTGCTGGCGGTCAAGCAGGTCAAAATGATGCTGCTAACCTGCTCAAGCCCGCGCTGGCTCGTGGGGAACTGCGAACTATTGCCGCCACAACCTGGGCGGAATACAAAAAATATTTTGAAAAAGATGCGGCGCTGGCGCGACGCTTCCAGGTGGTCAAAGTCGAAGAACCAGGCGAAGCCAAAGCCATGGTGATGATGCGAGGCATCGTTGAATCACTCGAAACCCACCACAACGTTCGCATTCTGGACGAAGCGATTGAAGCCGCGGTAAAACTTTCGCATCGGTACATTACCGGGCGGCAACTTCCGGATAAATCGGTGAGCGTGCTGGATACCGCCTGTGCCCGCGTTGCCATCGGGCAGGTGGCGACACCGCCAGCCATTGAAGATGCCGAACGCCAGATTGAGCAATTGACGACCGAAATCCGCGTTTTGGAACGCGAAACCGCGACGGGTGCTGTGCATGATCAGCGCATTCGTGAATTGACCACGCAACGCACCGAGGTTGAAGAAACACTTTCACGTCTGAAAGATCAATTGGACAAGGAATCAGCCCTCATCAATCGAATTCGTGATATCCGAGCCCACCTGGAAGCGCTCCATCATGGAGAACCAACCCCAGACCGCGAGCTGGCGAAACAAAGCCCGGAATCACTCCGCACCGATTTGCAGTGGCTTCAGCAAGAACTGGAAGCCGTTCAGGGAGAAACACCGCTGATGCAGGTTTGTGTGACCGGTCAAACCATTGCCGAAGTCATTTCCGGTTGGACGGGCATCCCGGTTGGTCGCATGGTTACCGATGAAATCAATACCGTGCTGGCGCTCAAAGATCGTCTCGAAGAGCGTGTTGTGGGTCAGAGCCGGGCCCTGGAAAGTATTGCCCAGCGAATTCGGACTTCGCGAGCCAGTTTGACTGATCCCCGGCGCCCGGTTGGGGTTTTCCTGCTGGTTGGACCAAGCGGCGTCGGAAAAACCGAGACCGCACTGACACTGGCTGAAACGCTCTATGGCGGCGAACGCAACCTGATCACAATCAATATGAGCGAATATCAGGAAGCCCACACCGTTTCATCGCTCAAAGGTTCGCCTCCAGGGTATGTCGGATATGGCGAAGGTGGTGTTTTGACCGAAGCTGTTCGCCGCAAACCCTATTCAGTGGTGCTGCTTGATGAAGTCGAGAAAGCCCATCCAGATGTAATGGAACTCTTTTATCAGGTGTTTGATAAAGGAATTTTGGAAGATGGCGAAGGCCGCGAAATTGACTTCAAGAACACTGTGATTTTGCTGACCTCAAATGTGGCGAGCGATTCGATGATGCTGCTGTGCACCGATCCGGAAGAACCACGACCGGAGCCAGAAGTACTGGTCGAAGCCATTCGCCCGGCGTTGATCAAAACGTTCAAACCAGCCTTACTTGGTCGAATGGTAGTTGTGCCCTATTACCCAATCGCCGATGACGTGATGCGCCAGATTGTGACCCTTCAACTGGGCCGGATTGGTCGTCGGTTGGCTGAAAATCACAACGCGGCTTTCAGCTATGACGAAGCCGTGGTGGATGAAATCGTCAAACGCTGCACTGAAGTCGAAAGCGGCGCCCGCAATGTAGATAACATTTTGACCGGAACCATGCTGCCGGAAATGGCGGAAGAAGTTTTGGCCAGAATGGCTGCTGGTGAGACGCTGGCCACCGTTCACGTCAGCCTGAACGAAACTGGTCAATTTTTGTATCAGGTTGCGTAGGGTTCCGGGTTTTTGAATCAAATACAACGGGCGGAAACCAGTGTGGTTTCCGCCCGTTGTGTTTTGCATCGAAATACAAACCGATGAGTGGTACTCTGGTGTAAATATTTTTTCTTCATATTCAATTTCACCAATCTGACGCTTTCATTCTGTCATCCTTTTCAAGGGGTCAAAAGGTTTTGAGACCCCCACCTGCTTAGGCGGGTGGTACTGACTATTTTGCTCTTCAGTTATTTGCAGGGAGATCAATATGATACGACGATTTTATTCAGCGATTGCGGTTTTTGTATTCAGTCTATTACTGGTCGGGGCGGGACTTCTTTGGACAACTAGAACGCCATTTCACAGGGTTGTTCTGGCGAAAAAACAATCTGCCCAACCGGCAGCCCCAACCATCACCTCCATCACACCCAATCAAACACCAAAGGGAACTGTACCCGCCAAAATTCGGATTGCCGGAACTGGTTTGGTGGCTGGTTCGAAAGTGCTTTTTAACCAGCGTGAAGTCATCGGCAAGGTAAAGCCCACCTCTAAAAAGTTGATTATCAAAGACCTTCCGGCTGATTTACTGGTCGAAGACCGGACCTATGACGTCGCCGTGGTCACACCAGAGGGGCTTCGATCAAACACCGTCAGCTTTAAAGTTGGCACGGGAATTGGTAGAACCCCGTCTGATATTGAAATTACCGAGCCAGATTCACTCCTCATCAATGCCAATGTGTCCGCTCAGCTTCGGGTCAAGGTGCTGGATGGCAATGGCGTTGAAATTTCAAATCCATCACTGACGTTTGAAACCGAAGACCAGACGTTGGCCAGTATCACGGCTGAAGGGCGGCTGACGGCGCTCGGGCCCGGCGTGGTGGCGATTCGCGTTCGCTCCGGGGAATTGAGCAAGTCGTTCTCATTCCAAATCAGTTCGGTGGCAACTGTATCGTCAGGGATTTTTGCCGAGAGTGATATGGTTTTGCAGGGAACAACCATTTTTGCCTCTGATTTTGCCAATCATGTCATCCGGCGCAGTCAGGCCTTTCAACCAATGAGCGATTTTGCCGGGCGGTCAGGACTTTCAGGTGATACTGATGGAACGGGTGAATCTGCCCGGTTCAATGCTCCACTTGGAATTGGATCTCGCAACGGAAATGTCTATCTGGTGGATACAGCGAATCGTGCCATTCGCCAGATTGAGGTTGCTTCGGGTGCTGTAAAAACCATTCTCACCGAAGCCGACCTGGCAACTGCTGGACTGGCAACCAGTTGGGCGCCGCGTGATATTGAAATTGACGGAAACGAGGATCTTTTCATCACTGATGCCGCGAACCATGTCATCTGGCAGGCAACTCCCAAAGGCAGCGGCTATCGTCTCAGTTTGCTGGCTGGGACCTTAGGGCAGGCTGGAACACAGGATGGAACTGGTGTTTCCGCTCAGTTTGACACCCCTCAACGGCTTACTCTGGTGGGCAGAATTTTGTCAGTCACCCAGGCCACCGACCAAGTCCGCCAGATCGCCTTGCCCGGTGGAGCCGTCAAAACAATTCAATCACAGGCCGGTCGTCAATTACTCAACCTCCCGTTAACCAATCCGGGCGGCATTACGGCTGATGCGGATGGAAATCTGTATGTGACGGTTCCAGGGAACGTCAAAGTTGTGACGCTTGTGGCTGAACAGGTGACAACACGGGATTTACTGCCACCCGGAACTGTGACCCAGCCGGTTGCGGTTGCGCTGGATGAGACCAGTTTTTATATCCTGGATCGTGCCAATGGGCAGCTCGTTCGAGCGACTTTTGGAAAACCAGCCATTACCACACTCGCACCAGCCCAGATCAATGCCGGAAGTGGGAGTACAGAAATCACCATCCAGGGAAAAAACTTCTCGCCAGAGACTCAGGTTTTTGTTGGAAATGAGCCGGTTTCAAACGTCAATATACTCAATCCAACCCGGCTTCAATTTACCCTTCCTCCGCAACTCTTTGGTGAATCGGTGACGATTCGGGTCCGAACTCCAGGCGGTCTTGCCACAACCACTCTCAATATCACTGGACCAAACCGGCCAGGTGGCGTTTCCCTTGAAGGATATCCCGAAAACCGATCACTCAAACCAGGGGAACAGACGACCTTTACCATTAATCTCCAGCGAGTCAATTTCACTGGCAGCGTGTTGCTTTCCGTCAGCGGATTACCAAACGGTGTGACCGCTCAATTTTTGCCCAATCCGGCCATGGCTGAAACGGCGAAGTTGGTGTTGACGGCTTCACAAACTGTTTCTGGTGGGACGTTTCCCTTGCAAGTTCGTGGCACCGCCTCTGGGGTAACAGTTCAGTCGGCGGTGCTTTCACTCGGGGTCAATGTGGACGCCAGAGTGATTTTAGGCGCCACACCAACTTTTCAAACTGTGACCCAGGGGAAGGGGACATTTTTCAATATTTCGCTCAGCCGGACAAACTACACCGGCACGGTCAATTTCTCGGTAACCGGGGCACCAGCAGGTTCAAATCCATTCTTCACCCTCAATGAAATCACTGGCAATTCCACGTCGCTCCGGCTTGAGTTACGCCCAGATGTCGTACCTGGCACCTATCAGCTTAAAATCGGAGGAACGGGCGCTGGCGAAATCAGTGTGGTGCCAGTGGTTGTAACCATGCGGGTATTGCCGATCCAACCGAGCGTCAGGATTATCATTGAACCGCCGCAATGGTCGGTACTGGCCGGACAGGGAACCACCTATATTGCGATCTTGAGTCGAACTGAATATTTGTTGCCAGTTCGATTGACGCTTGAGCAAATTGGAGGAAGTCAGGATGCCGGAGTGAAAGCCATTCTTGGAGCCAATGACACCACTGCCTTCCGGTTTCCAGTGCTTGTGACGTCAACTCCTGAAACTCCGCCTGGTGCCTATCGGTTTCGGATTACCGGAAAGGCTGATGGCGCAATTGTCTATGATTCAAATGATTTTGTTTTTAATGTTGTCCCACCCCCGCCCATTGTTCAGTTAAGCGTAGACCCGTTAAGCCGAACCGTTGCCCAGGGCCAAAGCACCAGCTATGACGTGACGATTACCAAGGTCAATTATACCGGCACCGTTTCCTTGATTATTTCGGGTGAGATTCCCCCAGGAACCCAAATTGCCCCCAGCCCAACTGGTTTTCAAGACCGTGGCCTGTTACAGGTCAGAACCAGCGCTGACACTCCGGTGGGAGAGTATCAACTGTTCCTCAACGGTCTGGCTGATGGCGTGGGGATCCAGTCAATTCCATTCCGCTTGATTGTTGAAGCACCATCTGGCGGCGCGCCACGGCCTTGATACAAGGGCTGAAGACTCGCAAGCTCGGGGCAATTGAAGGGATGCGGGTGAAGGATGAGGGATGAAATAAAACCAGTTCTGCAACTCAATGTTTTCAGCCCTGACTTTGATATCTTCGACAGAGAACGGTCAAGTAATTCAATCAAATATACTTAACGAACTACTGACTACAAACTGGTATGAAAAAAGAAAAGCCAGCCGAATCTGGTTGAACCTGAATTCGGCTGGCTTTTCTTGATGAATATTGTGTGAACTGGTCAGGCTTTATTGGACTGCACGATTTTTCGAACCAATCCAATCTTTTCCATTCCCAGAATCAAATAGGCTGAAGGGTCAATTTCCCACCAGTGGTAGTTATGAATAGCTGCTTTTGGATGGGCGTGGTGGTTGTTGTGCCAGCCTTCGCCAAGCGCCCAGAGGCCAACCCACCAGACATTTCCGCTATTTTCACGGGTATCGTGTGGCCGACTGCCCCAGCGGTGGCAGACACTGTTGACACACCAGGTGGCATGCCAGACCCAAAGCGTGCGTAACACTCCGCCCCAAATGACCCCTGCCCAACCATCAACTGCAAAGCAGATGACCATGGTGAGCAGCCAGGGCAAAAGCGGGCTAAATCCACCCATGCCCCGGTCAAGCCAGTTGACAAATCGGTCTGAGGCCAGATCCCGAGCCAGAATCCGATGACGCGACAGGGAAGAGCGCACCAGCATCCAGCCCATATGGCCATAGAAGAAGCTGTCCTTGGGTGAATGCGGATCTTCGTCGCGATCACTTGCGGCATGGTGCTTTCGGTGTAAACCAACCCACCAGACTGGGCCACCTTGTAAAGCTGCCGTGCCAAGAAATGCCCACAGACGGATCAGAAACTTGGAGCATTCAAACCCGCGGTGGGCCAGCAGGCGATGAAACCCGATGGTGATCCCAAACCCGGTCAATAAATAAAAAATCACAAAAAGTGCCAGTGAGGTCCAGGTTGGACGCACAAAAAATGCCGCAAACGCAGCCAGATGAAGCAAAGAAAAAACCGTAATATTGACCCAATTCAAGCGGGGACGGACAGAAACAGTAGCAGCAACTGAACTCATAAACTCGCCGATCTGCTCAACGACGCTCCAAAAAAGCAAAGAGGTCACAAGCACAAAAAAATTATATTCAGAGAAAATCGCCCAGAGACGTCTCTCTGTGAAAACTCAGGATTCTACGATTGAGGAACTGTTGCGAAGCGATTCAAGAGGGGCAACCTGACGACTGAGGAAAGGATCACCAAAATGATTGAATCTTTTCTCAAAAGAGCCTGCCAACAATACTGGATAGCTGTGATTTTGCCAAGAGAGAATCGAGAAACTTCGGGCTCAGGGTTTGGGACTGAAGAAACCAGGGCTGAGGGCTGAGGGTTGGGGGGTGAGGAAGGCGGGTTCAATACCTGAACCCGATGTCTTCAGCCCTTAGCCCCAAGCCCGATGTCCTTAATTCGCTAACCCAACCAGTCCAAGCAACAACAGGATACCGCGCTGCAAACTGAGTTCGCGTTCAGTGGGTTCATACCACTCGTCAAGCGTATGGCATCCGTTGCAGCGCCCGCCGGCCCCAATCGTGATTGCAGGGATTGAAAGCGAAATCGGCAAATTTGAATCGGTCGAAGAACAGTCCAGCAATGGGCGACATCCGCAAATCATGGTTGCTGCCTGAGCCAGTCGGACCAGTCGGGTGGTGGTTGGTGTTTCTCCGGATGGACGGTTTCCCATCGGGGTTACGGTTAACTTGAGCCGGGTGCGGCTGAGTGCGGCGGCCCGTTCTTCTTCTTCCCAGGCCTGTTTGACCGCTTCCCGGAGATGGTGTTCCAGGTGATCTAATTCATTTTCAGAAACTGACCGGAGATCAACTTCACAACGGGCTGACCGGGGGATGGTGTTCACCGATGTTCCGCCTTCAATCACGCTGATGCTATAGGTTGTTCGCGGAATCGCTGGAGGGTGATAACTCGTCATGTAATGAATGAATTTTCCAAGGGCATGGACGGGATTGACAATCCCATAGTCGCCCCACGAATGACCGCCAGGTCCTTCAAACTTGACTTCATAGCGTCGCGAACCAAGTGCCTGATGGGTAATGCGTTCGATTCCCGGCCCGTCATAGGCAATAAATTCAGTAATTTGTTTGCCATAAGGGTTTTCCTGAAACAGGTACCTGACACCTCGCAAATTTCCTGGGCCTTCTTCGCCAACGGTGCCCACAAACAAAATTGACTGTTTGGTCTTGAGGGGGGCCTGGGTAAAACATCGGGCCAGGGTCAGTACGCCAGTCAGGCCGCTGGCATTGTCGCCGATACCCGGAGCAAACAGACGCCCATCTCGTTCGCGGACCGTGACATCTGTCCCTTCCGGGAACACACTATCCACGTGGGCGGCCAGTGCCAGAAACGGACCTGTTCCGTCGGGGTCATTGATCCCAGGGAAGACGCCCAGCACATTTCCTTCTTCATCAATGTGGGCATGGACCAGCCCATATTCACGGAATCGCTGCAGGACATACAGTGCCCGTTGATGCTCTTTAAACGGTGGGGCCGGAATTTCATTCACAGTGATGAGGTCACGGGTCGTCTGGTCGGCTGTTTCCTCAAGGTACTGAAACGCCCGTTTCACCGCTGGTTCTTGCAGTAAGTCACGCAACTGGTTAGTCACTTCGGTTGATTGGAAGGCAAATGACGGTATGCGAAAAAGTGAGAATGACATAGCGGCAAATGGGAGAATGAAGAATTGAGAATGAAGAATTGGGAATGAAGAATATGCTTGGTACTTGGTGCTTGGTGCTTAGAAACTAGCTCAAAACACCAATTTAGCCAGGCTAAGTGTTGAAAACAGGTTTTATTTTAGCGT
>CAZXCE010000029.1:21664-29390 GCA_964639175.1 uncultured Clostridia bacterium | reverse complement strand
CAAGGGAAGGGGTATCTTCTCGGTTTTTTACACCCGATCCGACACCGAAAAGCGCTTTGATTTTCTGGGAGACCGGGTGCGGGTGATTCCTCCCGCTGGTCCTGATTTTCGTGGCACCACCAAAACCAATTTACTTTCATTTGACGTGGCCTATGGCATCACTGATCGTCTGGAAGCCCATGTCACCATTCCCTATGCCAATAGCGAACTGGCGAGCATTGGCCGTGACGGACGCGTGATCAAAGATCCACCGGAGTTTTCACCTTCAGCCAGTGCGCTGAGCAATGTGCGGTTTGGTGTCCGCTATAACCTGGTCAATGAGCCGTTTTATTTGACGGCCAAATTTGATGTGAAGCTTCCAGCCAATTCAACTGACTTGCAGCGTGGTTTTGCCGGAACTACCTTGCCGATTGACGAAGGCCAGACCGACTTTGACATCACCGGGCAAATCAGCAAGAGCTTCATTGTCAAAGATCGCACGCTCCGGATTGGTGGCGAAGCTGGCATTCGATTAAGAAAAGCTCAAAAAGATGGGGCAATTGACGCTTTTACCAACGAAGTGCTCCCGATTGACCCAGCCAATGAGTTTATCTACAACTTCCAGGTCAATTATTCATTGTTCAGTCGGCTGTCATTGACGCTAGCCGGAAATGGGATCGAGCAAGGAAATTTTGACGTCCCGTTCCGCACGATTCGGGTTGGCAACGATGGGATTGTGAAAACGGTTGGCACGCAGGGGGCGCTCCCACCGGGGTTCAAACCGGATTTTGACCAGCAAACCGGACGTCGGATTTTTGCCATCGGTCCGCTGGCGAATTTTTCAATCACCCCACGCACGATTGTGACTGGCGGTGTTTTATTTGCGGTTGATGGGCGCAATTACCCGGCTGGTCAGTTCTGGATTTTAGGATTGAGCCGAGTGTTTTGAACATTTTACCTTTGACATTCGTACCCGCGTTTTCCACCACAAAATGTCAAAGGTATCTCCTCAATCTCTCGGGGCTCGATACCTGATTCCTCCAGGCACAAAAGGACCATTTCATGATCGCCGCTTTCGTTCGGGTACGAGCCCTGCTGGCTCTTTGCATTGTTTTGTGTTTGTCTACTGGACTTCACGTCCTGGCCCAGACACCACCACCAGTTCCTGCTACCCTTTCACCAGCCAAAATCGAGCAAATTGACGCCTTGTTTTCCCAGTGGAACAAACCTGATTCGCCAGGATGTGCGCTGGCCGTGATCAAGGATGGTCAAATTGTCTACAAGCGTGGCTATGGGATGGCTGATCTGGAACACAACGTTCCGATTTCCGCGCAGACGGTGTTTGATGTTGGCTCAATGTCCAAGCAGTTTACCGCCGCCTGCATTTTGATTTTGGAGCAGCAGGGAAAGCTTTCGGTCAACGATGACATTCGAAAGTACCTCCCTGAGCTCCCCAAATACGACCCACCTGTCACCATCCGACATCTCCTCCACCACACCAGCGGAATTCAAGATTATCTCCAGATTATGATTCAGGCTGGAGTTCGACTTGAAAATATCGCCACTGAAGAAGACGTGATTAAGTTCATTCAGTCGGTTCCAAAAACCGAATTCACGCCTGGCGACCAGCACAAATACAGTAATTCCGGCTACTTTCTGATGTCAGAAATTGTCGAACGTGTCAGCGGCACCCGGTTGAGTGAATTTGCCGAGCAGCAAATTTTCAAACCATTAGGAATGACACAAACCCAAATTCATGACGACTTTACCCGGATTGTCAAAAATCGGGCGATTGGGTATGCTCCTCGACGATCTGGCGGATTTCGGCTTGAAATGTCATTACTGGATACCGTTGGTGATGGTGGCGTGATGACAACCGTGGAAGATTTATTCCTCTGGGATCAAAATTTTTATCAGAGTAAACTGGTGAGTGGTCAGGATCTGATTACGCGTCTGATTACGCCAGGTGTTTTGAACTCCGGTCGAAAACTAGAGTATGCTTGTGGCATTATGGTTGGTGACTGGAAGGGGCACCAGATTATTCATCACAATGGCGCCTGGGCCGGGTATCGAGCTGAGATGATTCGATTTCCCGCTGATCGGCTGTCAGTGATCTGTCTGGCAAACCTTGGGTCAATCAATCCATCACGGCTGACACGTCAGGTGGCAGACCTTTTGCTTACAAACCAGGGGCAAAAGTAAGTTTCGAGGCGCATGAGGATAGTGAACTTGAACAAAGAAGCACTTGGTTGGAATGAATTTTTTGAAAACAGCTTTCAGCCCTATGCCCAGCAAGGGATGATCGTTGGTCGGGTCTATTCTCAGGACCGACTTGGCTCGCTGATTTATACTGACACTGGCGAAGTTCATGCCGAAGTCAGTGGTCGGTTGCGATATCTGGCCGAAAGCCGGGCCGATTATCCAGCGGTTGGTGATTGGGTGGCGCTGACACCGCCAACCCCGACGTCACAAGCCCTCATTGAAGCCGTCCTGCCGCGCAAAAGCAAATTCTCCCGCAAAGTCGCCGGTGCCAAAACCGAAGAACAAATCGTCGTCGCCAATATTGACTGGATCTTTCTGGTTTCAGGGCTGGATCAGGATTTCAACGTGCGCCGAATTGAACGATTTCTGACACTGGTTCGGGAAAGTGGTGCCCAGCCACTGATTGTCCTCAACAAAGCCGATAAATGCGCTGACCGTGACCAGCGCCTGCGTGAAGTTGGCGCCGTGGCCATCTGTGTTCCGATTGTGTGTATTTCCGCCAAACAGGGCGCTGGACTCGGCGCGCTTGAGCCCTTTCTGAAGAAAGGCGAAACAATTTCGGTATTGGGCTCCTCTGGGGTTGGTAAATCCACTCTGGTCAACCGCTTGCTTGGGCAAGATCTGCAACGAACCCAGGATGTCCGCGACGGTGACGACCGTGGAAAACACACCACCCGCCGCCGTGAATTGATGATGCTTCCTTCGGGGGCGATTATGATTGACACGCCTGGCATGCGTGAATTGCAGTTGTGGGCCACGGGTGAGGGCATCCGCGAGACCTTCGAAGATATCCAGACGATTGCCGAAGACTGCTATTTCCGTGATTGTCGCCACGAAAGCGAACCCTCCTGTGCCGTGCTGAGCGCCCTCCAAAACGGAACTCTTGATCCCAGCCGTTTTTCCAGTTACCGCCAGCTCCAAAGTGAAATTCAGCTCCTCGAAGTTCGCCAAAACCACCGGGCGCAGGCGGTCGAACGCCAGCGCGTCAAACGGCTAACCCAAATTCCAAAACAAAAGCGCAAAGGCTGGTAAGATCTTCAGGGTTCAGGGTTCAGGGTTCAGGGAAATACAAAAGCATTCCACTGGTTCGCACATCACTTCATTTTCAATTCCATCTTTTCGGAGAATCAATATGTCAACACAGGCCCCAGCCGGTGCTCCGTCGCCGGCCTTATTTTTTGAAACCGTGAACAGCTACCAAAAAACAGCGGCGATCAAGACCGCGATTGAGCTTGATGTCTTCACCGCGATTGCTGAGGGGAATTCCACCGCCCAGACCATTGCTCATTTTTGCGAGGCTTCAGAACGTGGCACTCGGATTTTGTGCGATTATCTCTGTGTGATTGGATTTCTGACCAAAATAGGGACTGAATATCACCTGACCCAGGATTCGGCGGTGTTTCTGAGCCAAAAGTCGCCGGCTTATCTTGGGGGGATGCTGGAGTTTATGCTGTCACCCATGTTGATAGATGGGTTTCAGGAATTGACGAAAACAGTTCAGACTGGCACCACGTCCTTGCCGGAGGGCGGTTCGGTGGCCCCGGATCATCCAGTCTGGGTCCGGTTTGCCCGTGGGATGGCGCCAATGATGGCGATGCCGTCACAGATGCTGGCCAAATTGATTGAATTGCCGTCTGATCGGCCTTCCAAAGTGCTGGATATTGCCGCCGGGCACGGGTTGTATGGAATTGCTTTTGCCCAGACTTACCCGCAGGCCCAGGTTACCGCCGTTGACTGGGCCAGCGTGCTCGAAGTTGCCAAAGAAAACGCCGAAAAAGCTGGTGTGCTGGATCGCCATCATCCGTTGCCTGGCAGCGCGTTTGAGGTTGATTTTGGAACAGGGTACGACATCGTGCTGCTGACCAATTTCCTGCACCACTTTGACATTCCGACCTGTGAAAAGCTGCTGGAAAAAATCCATGCGTCACTGGCTGACGGAGGCCGTGTGGTGACGCTTGAATTTGTCCCGAACGAAGACCGCGTGACGCCTCCAATGGCGGCGATGTTCAGTTTGACCATGCTCAATGGAACGCCCGCCGGAGATGCCTACACGTTTGCCCAGTATGACGAAATGTTTACCAAAGCCGGCTACAGCCGAAACGAACTCCACGAACTCCCGCCGACGATTCAGCGGGTGGTGGTTTCATTCAAATAATACCAGTTTATAGTCAGTAGTCAGTAGTCAGTAGTTCACTAAGTTTGTTTGATTGAATTACTTGACTGTTTTCTGATACCGGGATTTCATCGCAAATTGGTATAAAGTTGGAAGCTAAAAAGCTGAACCGGTTGAACTTCTTCTGTGAGTTCAACCGGTTTGCTTTTTACAGGCGGGGATTGAGCGAGTTTAAGGCGTGATTTTTTGCCTTCTCATTTCATAAGCGATGAATGGTGCCCATCGCTCCAGCGTTTCAACATTTTCTTTAAATTCGTTGTACCACTCCGTTCTCACATCAATATAGTCTCTATGATTCAAATCCAAATGCCGAATGGTTTCCCTTATTTTGCCCTTTTGATCTTCAGGTAGAGTGTCATTTGGATAAATCATAAAGGTTGAAAAATCCAATACAAACCAGTCATTTCCGATTGTGAATGGGTCCAAGACTGTAAATTCACCTTTTTTGGAGTTGATGCGATGCCGGGCAAGACGAAAATTGGTCCACTCATAAGCCAGATGAGGGGCCGAGTTTTTTGGAATGAAATGGTCAACTGTTGCCATTTCAAGTTGGTGAATTCTCAAAGACGAATAAGCACAAATGCCTCTGTAAGCTATTCTTAAATCAGGTATTGCTCTTCTCCAGTGTTCTTTACCGTTCCAATCATCTTGTTTTGGAGACGGGTTCGTCGCCAGAAAATCTTGGCCTGGAACTCTGACGCGTTGATGAAACTTTGGTGGTTCGGGTTGTGGTTGGACTGGTATCAAAGCTCAACTCCATGTTTTTCGGCAAATTTCACCCAGCGGGGCCAAAAAGTATCCAAATCAGACAGGTACCGCCCCAATTTGTGGCTGACTTCTTTGATCTTTTCCTGATCGGGAGTTTCGCTTTGTTGCAATGATCTTGCTTCCTCAATCACCTGTTCAGCTTCAACTGAACCATAATCTTGCCGTAAATCGAAGACATCTGATGTTAACCACGAACCGATTCTGCCGTAGCGGACGAAATCCACTTCTCGAATGGCCGCTTCTTTGCCAGACCGGTTGGTTCCCACCAGATCAAGATGAAACAACTTGTCCTTCTCAGGGTTGAAATGTGGTTCGGTAGACGCAACCACAATCGGTGAATGCGTGGCAATAAATAATTGAGTCGTCAGTTCAGAAGAAAGGGCATTGGTCACGCTCAAGAGAGCTGGAAGGATACTCCGTTGCCATTGTGGGTGGAGATGAGATTCCAGTTCGTCAATCAAAACAACCAGTTTGTGTTCTGGGGCTTTCCGAATGGCTTTTGAATTGATCTGATGTTCCTGCCAGATCCACACCAGCAAATAGGCAAGCGTGATGATTCGCTGGACACCCGCTGAAGTGTAAAGCACTGGAATGGTTCCGTATGGGTGTTCCACCGTCGGAATATTGCGGCTGTCACCTGCGATTCGAATTGGTTTTCCTGGCCTGAGCGTGCCGAGATCCCCAACCTCGGGTGGAGAGAGGCGGCGAAGCACTTCGGTAAGCATTTGAAAAGCGTGCTGGTCAGGACTGAACTGCCAGTTTACCCAATCTTGAATTAGACCATTGATTTCTGTTCCTCGCCCATCGCGCACATCTCCTTTTGAAAAAACAGAAGTTTTCGAGCGAATTGGGCGTGCCGGATCAAACATGGCGAAAGACCCATCAACCCGCACATACAGCGACAACCCTGGGACAACTGGAGGCTTTGGGGCGGTCCATTTATTTTCACCTGTCGCACTCCAATCATAGGCGACTACAGTTCCTTCACCTGAGTCGTTCGCAGATGTTGCAATCTTGAAGATGATTTTGGGATCTTTGGCTTCAGTTTTTGGATAGGCAGGTTGCCCAGCCCATTCACCAGTCAAAGCCCACCAAGCACAGTCAAGCAAAAACGATTTCCCAAGGCCGTTATCACCAGTCAGAAGGTTCAGTCGGTCAGCCGGCTCAATTGTTAGATTTCGAGCAGGTCCAATTTCAACTAACTCAAGATAGCCTAACGCTCCGCCTTCATCTGGGGTGTCGTCATCTGGGGGTGATCCAATTACTTTCCTGAGTTCTTCCCAGGTAATCGAGTTTTCTCTCAAGAATGGAGTGTCCAGTGCCTCTGGAACAGACATATCGCAGAGCTTTTCCTGTTCTTCAGATGTCAGGTGAAATTCCTGGACAAACAAATTGATGATGGTTTGCGGTGTGGTGTCAACTGGAAAATCTCGCTCCCGATACAACCAGACGGCAAGGGAAAAGATAGGTATCTTCTTCCTCTTCAAATGCTTACTTAACATTTGAACATAATTTGTTGACCAACCACAATAACTAAAATAATGCTCCTGAAGGAAGGCTTTAGGGATATTGGTTCTTCCATCACCACGAATGCTAAAGAGTGTGAGTTTGAACCAAATTAGGTCAACCCACCTTCTTTGTATTAGCCCTTTCTGGTTTAGGAAGACCCAGTAAAAATATTCTGAGTTCCGGTTTGGGTGAAAATACTTTCTGAGAAATGCCTGTTCTTGCTCGTCTATTGAGAATGATTGCATCTGTCCCACTGGCAAATGGTTCAATTTGCAGACCAGAAAGGTAATTCCATAAAAGGGATGCAGGGATTTGAGCTGGTCGAGGGCCAGTTGAATGTATTCAAGGCTGATATACATGGCATTGCTGTTTATTCGTTAGCTTGTCTTGAATTGAATGAGTATCTGATTCTCTGAGAAGAGCTTGTGACTAAAGGACTATGGCCAATCTAGCATCACGGAAATGGGAAAAACAAGCAACTCCGTTGCAGAAAGGTTACTTGAGCTTACAACCCCCGCCCGCAGGGCGATGGAAAATAGCCGGTGGTTGCGCGGCTTTGGGCGCTACCACCGGGAACCAGGTCAACCTCCTATTCGCGCCCGGATGGGCGCTGGAACAGCCTTGTTGGTCCGATATCCTCAATTCTGTAAACCGGCTGAAATTTTGATCCAGCGCCCATCCGGGCGCAAACCTCTCTGGGCCTGGATTCCGGTGGGTACGCCTCAAAGCAGGCTTCCACACCGGCTATTATCCAGCGCCCATCCGGGCGAAAACCGACTTTTCCGCAAGGGAGAAACACAATTCTCCAGCTTTAAGACTGCTCTGGTTTCTTCCTTCCAGGCGCTTCACTCTTTTTCTTTCATCTGAAAATCCGGTAGTCGCCTGAGATAACCTCAGGCTACTATACTCGCCCAATGGTGTGCGACGAGTGGTCCTGGCTATTCGCGATGCTGACGAAAGGGACATGGGTGAATTTGCAAATGAAGATCCAGTTGGTTCCGCCGACAGAGAAATATCGAGACAGCTTTTTGCAGG
>CAZXCE010000029.1:0-21654 GCA_964639175.1 uncultured Clostridia bacterium | reverse complement strand
TTTGCAGGGACTGGGTGAATTCCGCCAGGAAGGTCTCCTCTGGTGGGTCAGAGGCGATATTGAGATCGCTGAACAGGACTTCGCTGCGTTTGTGGCTAAGAAACTGGCGGACGCCAATCGAAGAACCGAAACGTTCGTTCCAAAGACCCATCTCTGGGCCGTGGCCGGGGAACAGTTTGTAGGGCGTATTTCGATTCACCACGAACTCAATGATGCCCTTCTCATCGAAGGCGGGCATATCGGCTATGATACCGTGCCATCGTTCCGAGGCTACGGCATTGCGACGGAAATGCTGCGTCAGGCTTTGCCGGTGGCACGCTCGCTCGGGCTGACCGAAGTCCTTCTCACGTGTGATGCCACAAATGCAGCCTCGATTCGTGTGATTGAAAGAAATGGAGGCGTATTGCGGGAAACCAAGGTGCTTGATCCGAGCCGACCTTTGAAATGCTACTACTGGATCACTCTGACGTAGCCAACTCTGGGGAGTCGCCTGAAATTATCTGAGGCTCCTCCCTGTAATCCAACCCCACTTTCGCCATTGAACATTCCAACGAAGCAGTCCATGCTTTGGCACACCTGATCTCAAAACATCCAAAACAACAAAAAATGCTCTGGACTTGATTCAGAGCTGCCTGTCACGCGGGCAGCATTGTGGTGAAACTCGATTTTTATTGGAGAGACTTCCTGGTTCCCGAGAAGTTGTGCGCCAGCATTGTCTGAATCAAGACACTCAATGAATCGAAGGAGAAAAACGTATGGGCCGGAGTTTGGCACTTTTAGACCGCGTGCAGGTGAAATCGCCCTGCACCGAAGACTGGAATGAAATGGTCGGCAACGACGAAGTGCGCTTCTGCAGCCACTGCAGCAAACACGTCCACAATCTGTCGGCCATGACCCGCCGTGAAGCTGAAGCGCTGGTTTTGAAGTCGAATGGAAATCTGTGTATCCGGTATCGGCGCAACCCTGAAACCCAAATGGTGATGACGCTTCCAGTTCGGTTGGGAAATGCGCTCACCCGGCGATTGTCGCTCCCGATTGCCGCCGGAGTGATGGCGGTGGCGTTAAACACGGCACCAACCCTGGGTCAGGAATCTCAACTACCTTTAAATCAAATGGTTACAGTGAATGATGACAACGGAAGCGGGTCACAGGCAGTCGTCTCTCAAAGTGGTGGGTCAACCGTGACAGGTGTTGTCAAAGATCAATCTGGGGCCGTCATTGCTGGTGCTTCGATCAAA
This sequence comes from uncultured Clostridia bacterium, assembly GCA_964639175.1. Taxonomy (GTDB): domain Bacteria; phylum Acidobacteriota; class Blastocatellia; order Chloracidobacteriales; family Chloracidobacteriaceae; genus JACQXX01. The sequence continues at coordinate 20,416 of CAZXCE010000029.1, read as the reverse complement.
TTGGTAAACACAATCACTGGTGAAGAAAGAACTCTAACGACTGACGATCAAGGGGATTATCGCTGTGACAACCTCTCAGAGGGCAACTATATGATTGGTGTGGAGGTCCTCGGTTTTCTACCACGCGTCGTGGATGGGATTGGGATAGAACGAGGTAGAACTGTCAGCATTCCTCCAATTGAACTGGAAGTAAATAGTCATGAACTCGACATTGCTGGAGGGATTTCAGCTCCCTCAGCGATTGAGTTGTGGGTTTACCATAATGAAGAACGGACTGAGCCAGTTGTGCTTGATCTAACCACCCAAGAGTTTTGGGATACTTTTAGTCCTGGTTCTGATCTTGAAGAGGCCAAAGGGCTATTTGTTGACCTTGGATACTCACCCAATATTCAAAACGGCTTTGGCGAAACGCCGCTGATGGAATCATTTCGAAACCCAGAGATGGTCGAGTTGTTGTTGGCGTGTGGAGCAAATCCAAATGCTCGGAGTGTTTTCGGAGTCACGCCACTTATGTTCGCGATGCTTGATGAAGATGTCAAAGTCCCAAAAATGCTGATCCAGGCAGGTGCAGATGTAAATGCAGCGGATAAAGATGGGCGAACAGCCCTCATGTTGGCAGCTTTTAATGGGCAAACAAAGCTTATGAAGCTTTTGATTGCCAGTGGCGCCAATGTCCATGCTGTTGATAAACTTAGCAAAAATGTATTTGAGTATGCTTTTGAAAGTGGACAGAAAGCACCACTCAACCTGATGAAAAAGGCGGGGGCCAAACCGTCAACTCAATCCAAACCCGCACCCCAAAAAGAAACCTGCACGACTCGCTAACCCTGCACTGGAGAGGAAGTTATGAAACGAAACCTGAGAATTCTTGACCGCGTGCAGGTGAAATCGCCCTGCACCGAAGATTGGAATGAAATGGTCGGCAACGACGAAGTGCGCTTCTGCAGCCACTGCAGCCAGCACGTTCACAACCTGTCGGCGATGACCCGTCGCGAAGCTGAAGAACTCGTCCTGAAATCAAATGGGAATCTGTGTATCCGCTACCTTCGGCGACCAGAGGACCAGCAGATAGTAACACTTCCAGACTGGATGGATCGTCCGGCGCTGAGGCGGATTGCCCTGCCGATTGCTGCGGGGGTGATGGCGGTGGCGCTCAATACCGCGCCTTCAATGGCACAAAAGGGTGGTTCTTCAAAACCCGTGATCAAGGCACAAGATCCCGCTTCGCCAGGTAAGAAGACAATGGGTCCAATGCATTCCAATCGGGCAAGTCCAGCACAAGCGACTCAATCAACCCAGACCCCAGGTTCCGCCTTACCTGTAAGTACTGAGAAGCCATCTATTTTAATTGATACAAAACCTGTTCTGGCTCAAACCTTGTGTCATCGGCCCATTGCCGACCTTCCTCTTTCATCTTTCGATTCAATTCTTGGTACGCTAGGGACTAGAATCAGCAGAGATTTGTCTGGTACAAGGTCTGTGATCAACGGAGAGCGCACTCGGGAAAAGCTGCTCGATCAGGTCGAAAAAGGCAATAAATCAGCAGTGCTTGCTCTCTTGAAACAAGGTGTTGAGCCCGATACCCGAAATGAATTTGGCGAAACAGCATTGATGCTGGTCGGGAACTCCAAGACGATTGCGAAATATCTGGTGCGGTACGGCGCCGATGTCAACGCCCGAAATCAGGTTGGCACTACGCCGTTGATGTATGCGATGCTCCAGGACAAAACCTTTATTCCCAAACTTTTCATTGCCAGCAGAGCGGATGTGAATGCTATCGATCAGTGGGGGCGCACAGCGTTGATGATTGCAGCCTTTGAGGGCAAAACTGCATTTATCAAGCTGCTGGCCAAAGCTGGGGCTAATGTTGGGATGAAAGACCAGTTTGGGAAGACGGCGCTGGATTATGCCAGTGATGCCAACCAGTCAGAAGTCGTCAAATTACTTAAAGCGGCTGAAGCAAAACAAGCTACCACTCACTAATCTGCACTGGGGAGAAAGTTATGAAACGAAACCTGAGAATTCTTGACCGTGTGCAGGTGAAATCGCCCTGCACCGAAGATTGGAATGAAATGGTCGGTAACGACGAAGTGCGCTTCTGCAGCCACTGCAGCCAGCACGTTCACAACCTGTCAGCCATGACTCGCCGCGAAGCTGAAGCATTGGTTTTGAAATCAAACGGGAATCTGTGTATCCGCTACCTTCGGCGACCGGAAGACCAGCAGATTGTGACACTTCCAGACTGGATGGACCGTCCGGCACTCAGGCGGATTGTGTTGCCTGTCGCGGCTGGGGTGATAGCCGTGGTGCTCAATACACCCCCTTCACTGGCTCAAAAGGCAGAAGGAGGAGCAAAAATTCAATCTCAGATGGTAAAGAGGGTAAATTACATTGATGGAACACTTGTGAATCAACTGGGAGACCCGGTTCCGGGAGCGACTATTCGGTGTACCAGCTTGCAAACCCACAAAACGGTTACGATGACCTCAGATGGACGTGGAGCTTTTCAGTTTTTTGCCCTTGGCGAAGGAAATTATCAGCTTGAAATTGAGTCTGACGGATATATATCAAGAAAGCTGGACTTTGAGGTTTTTACAGGGAAAACACCGCTCGATTTATTACTCACTTCAAGAAGTACTGAGGAAGTAATTGGTCTTTCGGCTGGTACTGTCGTGGCGAAAGGTGATCAATCTTGTAAACTCCCCAAAAAATCAACGATGGCCAGAAGACAAGCTCGAATTACTCTCCCAACTCCAGTGAATCTTGTAGCTCAATCCGAAAATCGGGAGGTGATTCTCATTTCAACCACTACAGAGCCAGTTATGGCTCAGACCCTGAATAACAAGATTTTGATTGACGTACCAGAACTTTTGAAAACCTGGACGCATGGCCCGATTCGGGACCTGGAAGGACAACCGATTGTATGCGGAACGGTTTTGAATGCCGAGGAAGTCAAAATTGGTGGTGCCGTGGTGGAACTCGTCAATCAAAACTCTGGCCACAATCAGTGTCAAAATACCAATCAGGAAGGGGGATTTCGCTTTGAGAATGTGGAAGCCGGGATTTATTTACTTAAGGTGACAGCGAAAGGGTATATCCCCTGGGAGAAAAGCGAAGTCAAGCTCAATACTGGACAAGGAAAACAGATTAATCCAGGGTTGTCGGTACAACTAATAACAATGGGTTTAACGGCGAATATCTCGGACGATTTACTGAACACCAGTTCTATGAGGGCACTCCACCCTAAACTGGAAGGTACCGAAGCCGAAGTGCTGCAACACCTGGAAAAAGGAAACACATCTGCCGTTCTTCCTCTGCTCAAACAAGGGATTGAACCAGATGCCCGGAATGAATTTGGCGAAACGGCGCTGATGCTGGTCGGGAGTTCCAAGACGATTGCGAAATATCTGGTGCGAAACGGCGCTGATGTCAACGCTCGAAATCAGGTCGGCACTACGCCGTTGATGTATGCGATGCTCCAGGAGAAAACCTTTATTCCCAAGCTGTTGATTGCTGGTGGAGCGGATGTCAACGCTGCCGACCAGTGGGGACGCACAGCCCTGATGATCGCGGCTTTTGAAGGCAAAACCAAATTCATCAAGCTGCTGATCAAAGCTGGGGCGGAAACTGAAGTCAAAGACCGGTTTGGAAAAACAGCGCGGGACTATGCTCGTGATGCTGAGCAAAAAGAAGCTGCCAAAATCCTGATGGAGGAACTGTATAAAAAATGGCTGAGCGAAGATGTTTCAATTTTGGTTCCTGCGGAAGACCATAACAGGTAACCCCTTTTTTGGAGTGCTGCAACTTGTTGCAGCTTTGGAAGGTAGCGACAAGTCGCTACGTGGGAAAGCGGTGACAAGTCACTGCACTCCAATGTGAAGGACAGGTATTGAATTCTATGAAGAAAATTGGGCTCGTGGGCGGGTTAAGCTGGGTTTCAACGGCTGAATATTATCGGTTGCTCAATCAGATGACCCGAGACGTGTTGGGTGGTCATCACTCAGCTCCGATTCTGCTTGAAAGCCTCAATGAGCAAGAATTTCTATCGCTGCAATCCGAAGACCTTACAGAACACAAATGTGAGCAAATGATTGTGAGTGCTGTTCAGCGTTTGCTGGGAGGAGGAGCTGAGGTTATTGCGCTATGTGCCAATGGAATCCATCGCTTTGCCAGTTCCATTGAGCACCAATGCCAGGTTGAACTCATTCATATTGCAAAAGTTACGGCCTGCGAAGTATCGAAAAAGCACCTGTCACGGGTTGGATTGCTCGGGGTTTTAAAAACGATGGAAGGTACTTTTTACCCCCAGGTTCTCAATCAGCACGACATTGAGGTACTCATTCCTGAAAAAGAGGACCGATTGTGTGTTCACGACCTCATTATTTCAGAACTGGTTTTTGGAAACTTCACTGATCGGGCACGATCCATTTTGGTTGAAATCTGCAGCCGACTGCATCATCAAGGAGCGCAAGGAGTTATCCTTGGATGTACTGAAATTCCGCTCCTGATGCAAAGCGTTGAGTCCCTTCCAGTTCCTCTGTTTTCGACCACCGACCTTCACTGTCGGGCAATTGTTGAAGCTGCGCTTTTGTAAGATCAATCACACTCTCTGAATCAGGATATCTGGTGACGACCTGGAATGAACCGCAATCAAACGGTGTGCGATCACAGCATCGCATCCCGAGCCTGCATCTGGCGGAGTTCGAGTTCCTGATACCGGCGAAAGAGCGTCCGGTAATTGAGACCAAACACCAATCCACTGATCAGGCCGCACAACAGCAGGGGATAGTAAATGGCATACGATTGACCCATCCCCAGTGCTACCAGCCCGGCGGCCAGGAGCAAAATCCCCACCACAAACCCTCCCTGGCACAACCACAACACAAGCTGACGTGCTTTTCCAAGGCTGGAAAGAATTCCTACCAGGGCTCCTAAACAGCCAAGGCTGACGCCCAGGATGGCGCCCAGCCAGTTGGCGCTGGGGTCATTCCACCACCCGGCAGCGCCAAACCCTTCGTGCACCTCAACTGGTCCGATGAAGACCACACCTTTTCTGGGAAGGACCAGGTTCAGTTCCAGTTTCATCAGTTTCAATTGGGCATTTCCGGTTGAAGCATCAAACGGCAACGTAAAATCGCGCCATTCGGATGACCCTTTGATCTTTCCCATCGGGCCGGAATCAGCCAGGGAACGGGTAAAGTATGACCCCTGATTGAAATGATTCCACAGTTCCAGATACCCCTCGCCTTCAACATTTTGATAGCGGATGCGTCCTGTCAGCCGCCACTTTGACTGGCTCAGCCGGGGAGCTTCGAGCGTGGCCAGTTTGATGGTGACAGGCTGGCTGGTGGTATTTTCGATTCGGAGGGCATCCAGATTGTCTGGAGTTTCACCTGATGCCAGCACTCCAGGGAGTTGTGTTCCAGCAGCTTTGAGTTTGACCCAGTCAATGCGGTGAACTGGTGTCTGAGCCGCACCCACGAAGAAAAACAAGCCAGTAATCAGTAACCCTTTGAGAATAAATGGTTTCATGATTGGTTTCCTCCCTGATTTTCCATTTCCAGTTTATGGGCTGCCAGCAAGGCGCGCAGGGTTTCCAGGTCAATTTTGCCTTCGGCATAGAGGGCGCGCAGTGTGCCTTCAAAGTGACTGATTAACTGGTGCGCTTCGGCAATTTTGATTTTTTCAATCAGCCGATCCAGCCGAAGCCGCAACGTGGGGTAGGACACTCCATAAACCAAAGCCAGTTCCTTGAGTGACCCTGAAGCCAGGATGAAATTGCGGATAAATGCCAGATCCTCGTCCGAAAGAAATTTCAACCAGGTTTGAGAAGGTGGAGACACAACGTCGGCCATGTGGAATAAGCACTCTCTTTAATAATATTAAAGCTTATTTGAATTATATTCTTGAATTTTATTAAGTCAATTTGAATTTTATTAAAATTCTGATCGAGCTGAACCAGTCTGAGCTGGAGACTGACTGTCATCTCAGTGTGAGATCAGAAGAGGTTCAGGTGTGTTTTTTCTGGTTCCTGGTGCTGGATATTTATGGCTGTAAGCCGGAATAAAGATGAGGCTGGGTGCTTGCCAACCTGTAAGTGCTATGCCAAGCTTATAAACCCAAGTCATCATACCCAGAAATCTCTTTTATCTACTGACACATCCGCCAAACATCAGGCGTTATCGAGGAACCTCTCTTGAGTTGGCCAGCCTGTGGCACACCTGCATGATTTGGTTTTCGTGTCGAAGTTCAATCCCACGGTGCCGCAGATTCACCGACATCGCGCATGGAAAAAATTCTTCGTCGAAACAACGTCCAGGTGACTGGCCGTGGTCAGAAACCTCTCTTCTTTGCTCATGGTTTTGGATGCGACCAGAACATGTGGCGGTACGTAGTACCTGCGTTTCAAGATGAGTACCAGATTGTCCTGTTTGACTATGTTGGTGCTGGTCAATCAGATCTGGCGGCATATGATCCAATCCGTTATAGCTCGTTGGATGGTTATGCCCAGGATGTGCTCGATATTTGTGCCGCGCTAAAATTAAAGGATGTCATTTTTGTCGGTCATTCGGTCAGTTCCATGGTGGGGGCGCTTGCCTCGATCAGGTCACCCCAGTTATTTAGTCATTTGATTATGGTTGGTCCCTCGCCCTGTTATTTGAATCATCCACCAGACTATTTTGGCGGCTTTGAACGCGAAGACATTCTCGGCTTGCTCGACATGATGGAGCGAAATTACATGGGCTGGGCCAGCTATCTGGCACCAGTGATTATGCAAAACAGCGACCGCCCGGAACTGGCACAAACTCTGGAGGAGAGCTTTTGCTCAACTGATCCGAGGACTGCCCGGCAGTTTGCCGAAGTCACATTTTTCTCAGATAACCGGGCTGATTTGCCCAGGGTCACGATCCCCTCGCTCATTTTGCAATGTCAGGATGATCTGATTGCTCCGCTCCAGGTTGGCAACTATGTCCAACGTCAGTTGGTCAACTCCAGACTCATGCTGATGGCTGCCACTGGTCATTGCCCTCACGTGAGTCATCCAGGAGAAACCATTCAATCTATCCGCACTTATTTAAATAGCCAGGGTGTATGAGCAACTTGACTATGATTGGACCGGAACTGGATTGTGCGCCCTGTGGCTGGCTATCAGTGACTGATGATGGGTGTGTGGTCAATGTCAATGAAACACTGGCCAACCTGTTAGGTCAGGCAAAGTCACACATTATCGGCCAGAATCTGTCAGGTTTTCTGACAGTGGGCAGTCGTGTTTTTTACCAGACACACCTTTTTCCCCAGTTAAAACTGGCAGGGAGATTAGATGAGATCTATCTTGATTTACGGTCAGCACGTGGTGCCACACTTCCCATGCTGGTCAATGCGGTCCGGACAGAGCGGGATTGCCATCTGGTCAATGATTTTGTTTTGCTGCTGATTCACCGCCGTGAGAAATTTGAGAGCCAAATTTTGCAATCTAAACGCACTGCCGAAGACGCTGCCCAGGCGGCCCAGACTGCAAACGCCCAACTCATTGAAATGCAGAAAGAGTTGGAGGCAAATCACTTAAAGTTACTTGAGCTGGATGAATTGAAAACCCGGTTTACCGCAATGCTGGTCCATGATTTAAAATCGCCATTGACGGTCGTCGGGATGGCAATCCACCTGTTACAGGACCAGCATCAGAATCCAACCGAACACCTGACAGAGATGCTGGATCTTTCAAAGAAGAACATCCAAAAAATCGTCAAGATGGTCAACCAGATGCTTGAGGTTTATCGTGGTGAATCACGGGAAACAAAAGTAAACCGGCTCGAACTTGACCCGATGGCGTTGCTCAGCGACTGTGTTGAATCAGCCCGGCTGGCTGCTCCTCCCGAGATGACAATTACGTGTACAGTGAGAAACAAACTTCCTGCACTCTGGGCGGATGGCCTTCAGCTTGAACGGGTGTTTTCAAATTTGTTATCAAATGCCATTAAATTTACCCCGCCTGGTGGAAAAATCTCGGTTGAAGCCTGGACCCAGGCCGGGGTTGGGGTTGAGACTGGTCAAACCCTGTTGCTGGTTTCTATTACTGACACTGGTGAAGGTATCCCGGCGGAATCAATTCCTTTTTTGTTTGACCCCTACTGGCAAGCCAGTTCCACCCAGACCAGACCTGGTGTCGGTCTTGGTTTATCAATTGTCAAACGCATCATTGCCGCTCATGGGGGGAATATCTCGGTCCGGAGCCAGCCTGGCATCGGAACCTGTTTCACTGTGGTGTTACCTGTAGTCGCTTTTGAGCCATCCCTTCCGGTTGTTGCTTCATTTCCTGAATCTTCGGGTCTGCCTTCCGCGCCTCCCTGCATCCTGGTGGCAGATGACGAGCCGGTTAATCTCAAAGTTGTTTCAATTCTCTTAAAGCGGTATGGGTATGTGGTTGATGTGGTTTCCGACGGATGTGAAGCCGTTACTGCTGCCATCCGCAAACCCTATGATCTGATTTTGATGGATTGCCAGATGGGGAAGATGGGTGGCATCGAGGCTGCCAATCTCATCCGCCAGGAGGAAGGCCGCACCCGGCACACTCCGATCATTGCCTGTACCGCCAGTGACATTTTTGAAATGACCCATCTGGTCGGCAGTACTTTTGATGATGTGTTTGCCAAGCCCTTTACGCCAGAAGGATTGCAACACCTGCTCGACAAATTTGTGTCCAAACCGGTCAAAGCGACATAGCCGTCTGCCTTCTTTAATGTGTTGCGGTAAAAACAAAAGCCACTGCCGAAACATTTCGTTTCGGCAGTGGCTTTTTGGTTTGAGTCAAGGGACGCACCGGTTGAGACGGCTCATCCCTTCACATCGGGTTATTCAGGGCGTTGCGCACCTTCTGGCACCACATAGACGTTGATGCGGCGGTCACCGGCTGAAGCGTCTGGACGCTGGTTGTCAAAGCTGCGGACTTCGATCCGGTTTGGATCAATGCCCTTCGACACCAGGTAATCCTTGGCTTTCTGAGCGCGTTGGAGCGCCGTACCGGCTTTTTCACCTGCTTCGGAGTGTCCATCAATGATGCAGACGGCGGTTGCGTCGCCCTGCAACCGGGTGGCCACTTCGTCCAGGATTCCCTTGCACTGGTTATCAATGCGGGAGATGTTTTTCTTGAACGGTGGGTTGGCGCAGCGGATGCCGTCGCACGCCGTTTCAAAGCGTTGCGGTGGCGGAGGTGGTTCGGTGATGCGGAACGAGGCACTGTCTGAACCATCGCAGATGCCATCGCTGACGCGGACCGACACCGTTACCGTGCCTGGGCCCATGCCCTTGGTGTCAAGGGTTACGGTATCGCCACTGCCTGAAACTGAACCGCTGGTGCTGGTCCAGGTGTAGGTCAGGTTCTGACCGTCTGGATCATTGGCGCGGGCAGTCAGGGTCACCACGGCGTCTGAACCGGCACGCAGTGATGATTCCGAAGCTGAAACCGTCACGGTCGGGCAGGTGTTGCCCTTCTTGACGTTGACTGAAGCTGACGCACTGGCTTCGTGGTTGCAGGTGTCACGAACGGTGACACGAACTTCAACCGGGCCTGGCGCCGACGTGCCTGGATTCCAGGTAACGGTTGAACCGTTGCCGTCAATAGAGCCGCTGCTGGCTGACCACATGTAAGTCAAGGTGGTATCGGCTGGGTCAACGTCTTTGCCAACGGCGGTAAAGGTCACGGTTTCAGCCGTCTTTTCGGTGACTTCGAGCTTGTCAGCCGAGACAGAGACGGTTGGCGCGACGTTCTTCAAGCACGGATCCGGCGGGGTTACTTTACGGTAGCCGAGTGCCAGTTCCGCGACATAGCCGTGGAAATCACCCTTGCGGTTTTCCGGACGGCGTTCATTTGAGTTGTTGAGCATGTAGCGATAGGCACCGCCCAGGCTCATAAAGAATTTGCGGTCTTTGCCAAGTGGCGTAAACCGGGCACCGACGGTGACATCCACCGGGTTGACTGGATTCACGTTTGGTGTGCCGCTGCCGACATAAATGTCCGAGGTCAATTCAGAAATGAACTGAACATACTGGTTGTAGGCATAGTCAAAGCCGATAGCCGCAATAACTTTATCCCGGCGGTCAACCAGTTTGATGTCGTTGACCTTGGGGTCGCCGGTTTTGACATAGCCCGCGTTCATATTGAAGCTGGCCCGACCAAGCCGTGGGGTGACGGCCAGCATCACGCCGTAATCGGTGGCACCGGCACCGGCACCATCAATCAAGCCGCTGCCATTGCCCGGAAATTCGGTGCTGGGGCGGAAAGATGAGATTTGAGCAAATCCGAGTAAGGCCACACCCAGCCACGAATCCTGGCTGGTGAACCGATACTTGGCACCCACCGTGGTATTGCCGACTTTGACAAAGCTGCGGCCAAAAAATGGGTGATCGTTGAGATAGCCACCTGGAAGCGTGGCAAAGTTGAACGCTGGGCCGGAACCGGCCAGGCGTGGGACAATGGTAATGCTACCAGGGCCGAGCGCATTAAACCCTTTCAGTTCATCGGGTGAGCCTGAAACCAGTTGCTGCCGAAAAACTGAGGCGGCAAAGACTTCCAACCGATCTGTGACCCCAAATCCTACGTTGAGGATACCCTGGGTGATATCCACATCACCCGGCTCACGGTCATAGTTGTTGACGAAAAACCCGAAATTATATTCACCTTTTTTCAAGGTTGATGCGTCGTAGACCGTAAATAACCCCGTTCCACCCGTGACAGTAGGATTGGTGTGGCGGTTCTTCTCGCGCTGTGTTTCTTGTGCCAGGCCAAGTACACTTGATAGCAAAAACACCGATAGAAGGATGATGCTTTTGATCGCTAGTTTTCTCATTGTTGATTCTCCTGCGTTAGGTTCTCGGTTCTCTGTTTCCACGCTGTCAGGGCCGATGACGGTTGCCATTCGCGTCACCTGGCAGACGTGTCAGTCACAGTGAGTTGCTTACTTGGTCACGCCTTCTGACTCTTGGAGGGTGAGCTGAGCAGGAGGCAACACAATGGTTCCATCTCCCTCTTTGACGTTCATCCAGTCAATTTCAGTCCCATTGATCACCGCACGGGCTGATTGCCGTGGGGCGATGATCACTGGATTGCCCTGACCGTCAGAAAGGTTGATTTCAATGTTTTGTGTATTGGCAGAGAAGGCCGTTGAGTCAAAGGTCTGAATCACCAGGAACGATTGTCCCTTGACCAGCCGTCGCTCAGCCACACTGCGGTTGATTTCGCTCTGCAAACGCTGTGTTTCTGCCGTAATCTGGTGACCGATCTGGTTTCCTGTGAAGTCAAAGAACCGGTAGCAGAGGTTGTAATTGGCCGTGTTGAGGTCTGAATCCCAAACCTGATAGATGATGCGGATTAACCGGCCATCGGTGACCCAAAACGCATTGGGGAAGAGCCGAAGATCGGTTTCAACCCGAACGGTAATCGGAATCTCATTCACTCCCGACACTGGTTGTCCGTTTGGACCGAGTACGAGTAAGCGTGTGCGCACCAGGTTCGGCAGACAATCTCCCGCCGTCGGGGCATTGGTGATCCGATCTGGAATAAATGGGCTAAACCGAACGGCATATCCATTGGGAGCACGGTCTACTGTAAAGTAGGACGCATCGTTGGTATCTGACAGCCGTTTGGTGTATTTGCTGTCGTCGCGTTCAAAACGGAACGCCAGATTGCTGCAGGGATCAATATTGGTAATACCTGGAATCGGAGCGGATTCGGTGTCAATGACATTAAATCCAACGCGAACCGTTCCTTTGATATTGATCTTACTGCCTGGCTGAATTGAAACGGTAAAGGACGGAGTCACATTGATCGTAATTGAAGTTTGTGTGGTGTTGGTCAACAGACCATCGGTCACTGTGACTTCATACACATAGGTGCCAACTGTTGTGCTACAGGTCGCTTCCAGCGTAGCCGAAACTGATTTGTCCGCATTCGGGGTTGGATTCCCAATTAACGAAGCATTCAGTCCTCCTGGTGGGCCAGAGAGTAATTTTACGACCGTTACACCCAAGGCTTGTGGTTGTTGTTCGGCATCGTTGACGCTCCCGATGATCACCGCTTTACGCTCACCCTGACGAACTGTCAGCGGCGGGCCTGGTGTGAAGGTCGGAGGGGTATTGGTGCCTTGAAACGCCATCTCAAAAGGAGTTGGTGTCACCACAGTTGAAGCCTGTGTGCCTGAGGTCGCAGTAAATGGGAGTATGTTAACCAGCGAAAATCCGAGAAGGGCGACCGCAAACGTCAGGAACGGCCGCTTCTTTACCAAACTCCGATTGGTGCGAGAAAACATGAGTTTGTTCTCCTTTCTGGGGTTCTTGTAATAGGCCGATTCAAACACGGATCTATGTTCGAGAATCAGTGAATAAGTCGAATGTTGGATTTCTCGGATAAAAACTTGAGAAATTGGGACGAGATGTACCATCGAGGGAATTTGTGCGTTCCTCGATAATGAACATCTCTGAGTGTTTGTCAACCCTAACCGGCCTCTGTGTAATGGGAAAAAATTCCCGGTAAAAGTGGTTAAATCAGGTGCTGCAAATACCGTGCACGAAAGCCAGTTCACGACCTTCGGAACAGTGTCACGAATTAGTTTCTTTCAGCTCTGAAATGAAAAGTGCCACTGAGTTGAATGGTGAGAGGGAACTATGTTCGGATTGAAGTACTTGTCAATCTGGACATTTGCCCGTTCGGTGGCACAGATGGATGCAAAAAACGAATGTTGATTGGCAGAGAGTCGTTAGGTATTAAACCACAAGGCCCAGGATTTTTCTTGTGAAAAAAACGCTGGTTGACCGAAAAAAAAGAAACCATTTCCAAACGGTTTCTGGAAAAGTTGAGAACCAATTACTCAGGTACCGGCACCAGGGTTTTTCCATTTCTTGAAGGCAAAATCACCGACGGAGGCTTTGAGTTCTGCCAATCCATCATAGACTCGCTCAAGCGGAGAGTTCTGTTCCATTCTGAACCCTTTTGAAGGCGTGAACCTGGTTGACCTGAAATGGTGGTGGGTTAGTGTTTCAAAAGACCGATGATTTTTCGATGGCCCATCTCTTCGGCCAGGGTGAGCGCCGTATCTCCGTTTTCATTGGCGAGGCTGACCGTACTCCCAGCTTTCACCAGGCATTCGACCAGAGCGACGTGACCAAGGGCCGCCGCCTTCATCAACGCCGTTTCACCTTCGCTATCGCACAGATCAACGCTGGCACCCTGTGAGATCAAATAGGTAACTGTTGGCAGATGGCCATTATCGGTGGCAAACAGGAGTGCTGTCCAGCCAGAAAATGGTGAAAATTCATCCTGAACCTGATAATTGATGGTCGCTCCGCCTTCAACCAGGGCGCGAACTGCCTCCACCGACCCATCTTCAGCCGCAAACATCAGTGCTGTCATCCCCTGGCGTTCGCCCTGGTCAGGTGCCGCACCCTGGTCGAGTAAGGCTGTGACAACCTGTGCCTGGCCAGAGTGGGCTGCGGCCATCAGGGGTGTATACCCATCACTGAACCCACCATTGACCGCCGCGCCTTTGGCGAGCAGGTCGGTCACCAGGGACAGATTGCCTTTTCCAGCGGCTTCAATTAAGAGGCCAAGTAACTGGTCACCGGAAAATTCGGTGGAGGGTTGAAGCCGGGATTGTTCGTTTGGTGTCATAAGGTTGCGAGTTCTTCCTCCAGGAGCTGTTTTTCATAGAGTGCGGCATACGGACCATTTTGCTTCAAAAGCCAGTCATGGGTGCCTTGTTCCGCAATCCGGCCATCGTGCAGGACAATGATATGGTCGGCTTCTTTGACCGTGGAAATGCGGTGTGAAACCAGGATTGTGGTGCGACCCTGCATAATCTCGCGTAAATGCCCAAGAATTTTCTCTTCTGTATAAGTATCAACGGCGGAAAGTGAGTCATCCAGAATGAGAATCCTGGGGTTGCGCAGCAGGGCGCGGGCAATGGCCGTCCGCTGTTTTTGACCTCCCGACAGCGTAATGCCGCGTTCGCCGACAATTGTTTCAAATCCTTTGGGGAACGTGGCGATGTCAGCCCGGAGGGCGGACTGTTCGGCCACCTGTTCAATGGCTTCGCGTGATGCCCCAGGCACCCCAAAGGCGATGTTGGCGGCCACCGTATCGCCAAACAGGAATGTTTCCTGAGGGACATACCCAATGTTTTGGCGCAGGACCTGGAGCGGGATTTCCCGAATGGGTCGGCCATCAATCAACACCTGTCCTGGGGCTGCATCCAGGAGTCGCGGGATCAGGTTAATGAGCGTTGATTTTCCAGACCCCGTGTGACCCACAATCGCCAGTGTCTTCCCCTGTGGAATCGTCAGTGAAATCTCTTTCAGCACCATCTGTCCAGGTCCGCCAGAAGTGGTTGGATAGGCAAAATTCAGGTTGCGAAATTCGATGGTGCCCTTGATTTCAGTGACCACTGTTGGCTCAACTTCGTCCCGAATGGTTGGCTCCTGGTTGAGCACGGTTGTCAGGCGTTTCATCCCAGCCATGCCACGTTGAAACAGGCTGACCACATACCCAAGCGCAATCATTGGCCAGATCAACATCATCAGATAGAGGTTGAATTCAACAAATTGCCCAATCGTAATCTGTTGATCCAGAACCAGATGGCCACCATACCACAGGACCAGTGCCGGGCCGAAGCCAATCAACGCGTGCAGGGTCGGGCTAAACAACGCCGTCAGTTTGATCAGGCGTAGATTGCGTGACACAAACTCGCGATTGAGGCTTTTAAATGATTCCTTTTCGGCTTCCTCTTGAGCATAGGCCCGAACCACCCGCACGCCGGCAAAGTTCTCCTGGGCTTTAGCCGTAATGATGCCGAAATATTCCTGAATTTCTTCAGAGCGTTTGTGGATGCGGCTTCCAAAGAAATTGGTTGCCACCGACGCCAGCGGCAGGGTTGCCAGGGCCAGAAAGGTCAGTTTCCAGCTAATATGACCCATGGCTGGTAAGGCAAAACAGGTGACAAAAACGGTGTTTAACCCATACATAATCGCCGGTCCAAGCAACATCCGCACGTTGCCGATGTCGTTGGTGGCCCGCGACATCAAATCACCAGTTCGATTTTCATGGTAAAAGGCCATTGGCAGGCGTTGCAGGTGGGCATAGATATCGTTGCGGAGATCAAACTCAATGTCGCGTGACAGAGCGACCAGAATTTGCCGTTGCCAGAATAAAAAGATCCCTTTTCCCAGTGATACGGCCACAATCAGCAGGGCATAAAGCACAATTTTTTCACGAGTGATGCTGTGTTGCAGGTCATCAATGGCGCTGCGAATCACCCGTGGTCCAAAAAGCCCAATGTAGGCTGACAGCAAGACACACAGACAGCCGATGGTCAGTTTATACGGGTATCGGCGCAGGTACCCCACCATTCGTTCAAATGGTTTGGCCGTTTGAAAAGAGTTGAGACTGGTCGGTTGAATCTGGGCTACGCCTGGCATGCATATTCCTCGGTGGTTGGCGAATCGGTATCATCGGCAGCATCTTCCGGAGCTGGCACCAGATTGCCGGCGGCTTCTCGTTCAGCCATTAACGTGAAATAGAAGTCAATTTTGTCCGTCAGTTCCGGTCGTGACTGAGAGTGAAAGACCTGCTGGCGGAACGCCGCGCCGCCAGGGAGCCCTTTGGTAAATTGACCGCAGAGCTGTTTCACTTTCCCCATTGCGGCCAGTTCAGACGGCAATTCTTTGAGCATGACGTCAAAATACCCAAACAACAGGTTTCGCTTGTCAATCAACGTGGGATGAAATGGAGACCGTCCCTGCATCACATCGTCAATTTGTCGGAAAATCCACGGATTGGCCATTGCGCCGCGACCAATCATCACGCCGTCAACGCCGGTTTCACGAAACCGGGTGAGTGCCTGATCAATTGTGGTGACATCACCGGAGCCCATCACCGGAATACTGACTGCCTCTTTGACCTGAGCGATGACATTCCAATCAGCCTGACCTGAATACCCCTGAACTCGCGTCCGTCCGTGAATGGCCAGCGCTTCAACTCCGCAGTCCTGAGCCAGTTTTCCGACTTCAACCGCGACAATTGAGCTGTCATCCCAGCCAATGCGCATTTTCAGCGTGAGTGGAATTTTGATCGCCTTGCGCATGCCCTTCAGGATTTTTTCGAGGTGGGGCAGGTCTTTGAGCAGCGAGGAACCCGCACCGCGATGCACCACTTTGCGAGCCGGGCAACCGCAATTGACATCCACGATGTCGGCACCGGCTGCTTCCCCGACTTCGGCGGCAACCGCCATTCGCTCCGGGTCATAGCCAAAAAACTGAATCGAAATCGGGCGTTCGAATTCCTCAAAGTGCATCATGCGGTGGGTTTTGAGGTTGCCTCGGGTGAGACCTTCAACACTGATGAATTCAGTCACAATCAGCCCAACCCCGCCCAGGCTTTTGATCAACCCACGAAATGCAGAGTCAGTGACGCCCGCCATTGGGGCCAGTGCCAGCCGTGGGCGAATCGGAATATCGCGAATGAAAAACTCCTGCCTGTCCATAAAATATCAAAGTATGAAGTATGAAGGATGAAGTACTGCCTGGATGCTCCCTTGCACCTGACGGATGGGAACTCCCAGCGTCTGGAACAGGTGTTTATACCATAACAGTCAGAAATGGCACCGTCATTTGCCGAGCGATTGAGGGGCGGTCAGTTTGCAGCCAGGCTTTCGCTCAAGGGGAGTGGCTGCTTCACTATTTTGTTCTTTAGATAAATTCTCCAGACTTTTTTGAACCGATCTGGTTCTAACGGTGCAATTCAAGATTTCAATTACATTCGACCTTTTTTGAGGAGAACCTTTATGAAAAACTTATTGATGATATTGGGTTTATTGTGTGTACTCAGCGCTTTGACCAGCCCGGTGCAGGCCCAGAGTACCTATCTGGTTGATGCAAAAGTTGAACGGGATAATGGCAAACTGATTGTCAAATGTGGGGATGGCGCGGACCGGGTGGCCTTACGCCAACTGCCCTCAGGCAGAGTCGAACTGAGTGTGAATGGCAGCCGAATGACATTTTCGCAGGCTGAAGCGTTCGGAATTGAGATTCGTGGGAATGACGGTAACGATGACCTGACCGTGGACAATTCAATTCCATTTGGTGTCACGCTCAAAGGCGGTGATGGAAACGACACGCTCAAAGGTGGGCGCGGGAATGACACCCTCGAAGGTAATGACGACAATGATTTTATTTCAGGCGGCGGCGGGAACGACACCATCCGTGGTGGAGATGGAAATGATCGGATCCAAAGCGGAAGCGGCCTCGATGATGTCAACGGAAACAGCGGCAACGATACGTTTGTGAATGGGAATCACGCTGTCAGAGAACAGGAAGTGACCCGTGTGAGGACCACACCCGTCGTGGTCAATCCTCGCTATCCACATCGCCGGGGTACGGTGATTGTTCGCCGGCCATAGAATCGAACTGAATCAATGAATCTTTCAATTTGACTGTGCTGTACGTGCAAGCTGAAGCTGCTTTTGTCTGGACCGCAAAAGCAGCTCTTTTTTGGCCGAGATCAGTTCGTGTTTTTCGTGGTTAAAATGTCTGGAAATTTTCGGTACACCATTTTGCCATGAGATCCTCGTCTTAGAGAAAAGCTAAATCATTGAAAAAAAGTATTTTCCTCAGCCGTTAGCCCGATACCCTCAGCCCAACAGGGCTTTCCAGTCAATCCGCTGGAACAGTCGCCAGTGTTCAAAGAGCAGAATTTCAACCCCAAGCAGCGTCAGAAACGCCGATACCAGAAAGTGAACCGGGCTGACCAGTCGGAGCAGGGAATTGGTCCAGCCAAAAAAGACCAGATACCCAATTGCCAGAATCAATGGCACGGCCAGAAACGCCAGTCGCTCAGACTTTTGAATCGCGACCCAGAACCCGAACAAGATCAACGGAATGGTCCAAAGGTTGAGCCATAAGCCAAACTGTTTGGCAAATTGCCAGAGTCGAAGGTGGAAATTGCGGACAAAGAGCCAGGGATTTTCCTTCAGGCACTGTACATACTGAGCGGTCAGAAAGCGGTCGGCTTCAAAACTGGTATATTCGATGCCACGCTGGTTCAGGTATTTTTCCAGCCACGGATCGCTGTACTGGATTCCCCAGGGGTTGGGAAACTGGCCAATTGGTTCAAAAAGATTCTGCCCCGAACGCATCCGCAGTGGGACAAAGTGACCGAACTGCTGCTGGTTGAAATAGCCGTACCCGACAGGGAGCATGAGAAAACACAACCCGGCCAGAACCAGTCCTTTCCAGGAAAAAGCAGGTTGTTTCCACACCAGGAGCGCCAGCAAGCCAAACGTCAATCCACCCACAATCAAAAATTCACCACGAACCTGGGTGACACAACTCAGAAACAACCCGGCACTGATGACTACGGCACGCTGTTTCCAATTTTCAAGCCGGCTATGGCTGAGGACCAGCCAGAAGGCCATGACCCCAAAAATCGCCAGCGCATTGGCCAGGGCGCTGTCAATAAGTCCATCAGTCAGGAATTTGCTTTTATTCGGGCGCAGCAACAGGACAAACAGGTATCCGATAAAAAATGTGCTAAAGGTCAGCGGGGTGCGGTACGCCGGATGAATGCGATGGAAAACGACAGGCAGCAGGCAGATTCCGAGCACCAGAAGCCAGTGTTGCAGCCGAATGATCAAGGCAAAATCAAACACCAGATCGGTTGAAAACAGGCTGCGCAGGGCGGTAACTCCACCCAGAAAAGCGTCATAGCCGATGCTGCGTTCAGGCAGGATCAGTTCGTCAGTGGTCTGGATTTTGGTCCGGGGAACATGCACCAGTGGCACTATACCGCCGGCTGGTGCGGGTTGAATGGCTTCGGGAAGGTGACGTTTCCACCACGGGCGGCCAGTGGCAAAGGCGGTGATGGTACTGCTCGAAGGGGTGCCGGCACCCCAGGCCGTGACCGACAAAACTTCGGTCACGGATTGAAACTGAGTGCCAATCAGGGTCAGGAGGCTGATCAGTCCCAGACTGATCACGATGGTGGCGGTGGGAAAAGCCAGGAGAAGGTGTCGGAAGCGCCGCATGAGGACCCGCCTTACCGCCCAGGCAGAAAATCGGGTGGTCCACTCATGGAGCCGGTTCCAATTTTGCTTGGATCCAGGGCACTGGTGCCGCCACGTGATCGGGCTTCAAATTTCCGGAAAGCGCGATCAATGTGTGGTGAAATGGTTTCAAAGCGAATGGTGTTGGCAAATTCAATCACCACCAGGACCGTCCCCTGGTCAAAGACCATGACTTCTTTGGTGCCGTACCGGATATCCATTTGCTTCACTTTTCCAAATCGCCCCTGTCCGGTGGCCATTGCCTGATTCAGGTAAATCAGAAGTGAAGTCATCATCCCGACTTTATCTGACAGATTGACACCAATGCAGGCATTCAGTGTTCCATCGCGGGTTGCCGCCAGGGCACCGTCAATCCCTTTAATTTTGGTCAGATCTGAGACCAGAATTTGAAATGGGTTTTGAACTCGCGAGGCGCCAGTGGTGGTGGTGTTGATCTGTTCGGCAGACAAGGGAGCACTGCCGGGAATCAATCCGGCCCGGGCCTCATCGAGCAGGCGCAACCCTTCCATTAAAATATTGCTCCAGTTGTCATTAATGGTTCTCGTTGGCGCCCGGATTCCGCTATCTACTCGAAATGAGCCTTGATCATATTCCAGGGCTTTATACACGGCTTCCACACCAGTCAGTTTCCCAAGTTTGGCATCAACCACGTCCCCATCTGCAAAATAGAAAACGCCATCCCCAATTGGGTAATGGACGGTCAGTCGGGCAGTGTTGCGGCCAATGCAGTTGATTTGAATGATGTCGGCAAGACTGAGATATTGGAGATCTCCGACCAATCCCATAACACGACCTCTTTTTTAGGGTTCAGGGTTCAGGGTTTGAAGTTATTTGGGTTGAAAACATCGGGCTGACGGCTGAGGGCTGAAGAAACCGGGCTGAGGGATAAAATAAAACCAGTTCTTCAACTCCAATTCCGTTTTCTTCAGCCCCGAGCTTGCGAGTCTTCAGCCCTCAGCCCGTTTTCTTCAGCCCGAAGTTTTCAAGCTGATTGAGCATGATGAAACACCTGACCACGGTGTTTGAGGGCTTCAACCAGGAAGTTTTCAAACAATTTCCGGCCATCCCGGCTTTCGTTAGGGTGTTCCCATCGGCTCGGGGTTTTACGCCAGTCTTCAAAGGATTTTTCAATATGAAACTGGACTGTATATATTAACTGACCGTCCCCACGTTTGACCATCATTTGGTTCTGGCACACATATCCTTTAGCCAGAAGCTGAAAGCCATCGGGCATTCCATCAACCATCAAACCGTGGTTTTGCCAGACCCAAATCGTATTGCCCCGACTGCGTCGGCGGATATCGTGATCGGTG
>CAZXCE010000028.1:0-29506 GCA_964639175.1 uncultured Clostridia bacterium | reverse complement strand
GGTGGGTTGGGACCAACCGGACCCACCTTCTCACGCAGGTGGTACACACAAAATCTGAGTTTAGGGATAGGTCAGTAAGCACTGATTAGCCTGTCCTTTGGAGTTCCTGGCTTTGAATCAAAGTCGAATTCAGGGTAAGCTGCGAAGTTTGTGAATGACCTGGCAATATTTGCCTGGACGGCGATTGATCCAATTTGGGTCAAGACCTGAACCCTGAACCCTGAACCCTAAACCCTGAACCCTGAGCCCTACAATGGCAACCAAGATTGAAAGCGAAGTTTTAACCGTTCCTGAAGACCACATTGGCGACCGGGTGGACGTCTTTCTCGCGGCCCAACTGGGAATCAGCCGGAGCCGCATCCAACGAAGCATCGAAGCCGGCGATGTCCTGGTCAACGGGAAAGTCGTCCGGGTCAGCCACCGCCTGCGAGCGGCTGACACGATTGATGCCGATATTCCGGAAGCGGTCGCGACCGATTTGATTCCGGAAGACCTGCCCTTGACGATTCTGTATGAGGACGACGCGATTCTGGTGCTCGAAAAAGCCGCCGGAATGGTGGTTCATCCAGCGGCAGGCATCACGCAGGGCACGCTGGCCAATGCGCTTGCCTTTCACCTGAAAATGGAACACGAGGCTGCCGGACGTCAGCTTTCGACGGATGGGAGCTACCGCCCAGGGCTGGTGCATCGCCTGGACCGTGACACGTCGGGTGTGATGGTCGTGGCCAAAACCGAAGCGGCGCTGGAGCATCTGGCCAACCAGTTTCGAGATCGGACGGTTGAAAAGCACTACACGGCACTGGTCTATGGGCAGGTGAACGGAAACAAAATCACGGTTGATGCTCCGCTGGCCCGTGATCGAAATAACCGCCTGAAAATGACGGTTTGTCGTCCGGGCGAAGGCCGCAACGCGCTCTCGATTGTAAAGGTGACGCGTCGCTTTCAGGAATTTACGCTGCTTGATGTCGAGATCAAAACGGGCCGGACGCATCAGATTCGGGTTCACTGTGCCCATTTGAAGCACCCGGTCGTGGCCGATGACGTTTACGGCAAAGGTCGAAGCGCTAATCTTCAAAAGCATACCCACCGTATTGCCGTCGAACAGCTTGGAAGACAGTTTTTGCACGCCGCAACCCTCGGGTTTACCCATCCCGTGACTGGCGAGCGGATGTACTTTCGTTCTGCCTTGCCGGCGGAACTTACTCATTTATTCTCATTGCTTGAGGAGGAAGATACCGCGCATGAGCGCCTACACTGAAGAACACGCCAAGAAGGGAATTGATGCGCCATTGCCAGCGATTGAAACCTGGCCAAATCAATTCCAGAACTACGACATCACGATTGTAATACCGGAATTTACTTCCGTCTGTCCGTTGACGGGTTTGCCCGATTTCGGAACTGTTACAATCAAGTACACGCCCCGCGAAAAATGCCTGGAGTTGAAATCGCTCAAGGAATACATTTTGTCGTACCGCAATTTGGGGATTTTCTACGAAAACGTCATCAATCGGGTGCTGCGGGACATCGTCGCCGCCTGTGACCCGGTCAAGATCGAAGTCAAAGGCGAATTTACTCCGCGCGGCGGGATTCATTCCGTCGTCGAAGCCCGCCACAGCGCCAGCACCGAATAGTCAGTACCACCCGCGTCAGTGGGTGGGTTTGGGGTTTTCGCCCAGATAGGTAATGGGAGCGTGCGTTGGTGGTTGTTCTTAAATCACCACCTCGTTCGCAGGTGCATTGAATTGACCTTCCGCCCGGATGGGCGATGGAGAGTAGCCGGTGGGGGCGCCTCAAAGCCACCATGCCCGCCGGCTACTGTCCGATGTCGTGCAGGCGGAAACTGTAGATGTTGCCTGAAATTTAAAAGAAGAGTAAGTCAGGTCAATATGGGAATTACAGCCAGATATGTGCGAATGCCACCAGAACAGTTCCAGCAATTGATTCAAAAAAATGATTCATTGATGGATATTTTTTTCCCCAAACCCAGACGAGATAAAAAACCTGAAACCCACTATGAGATCTTTGACCTTGATAAAAACTGGCAGGAACTTCATTTTTTATTGACCGGGCAGATTGCATACCCGGATATCAGGGGAAACGCTACTCCGTTAAACAATGCAATTCTTGGTGGTCACTGGACGACCATAGATGCCGGTTATGACAAGGTGAGATACCTGTTACCTGAAGAAGTCCAAGCGGTTGTAAGTGTCTTTGACCAGTTCACACCGGACTGGCTCCGTACCAGATATAAGAACCAGTTCAAGCTTGCGGTACACGCTCCCAGATTTCAGAATTGGAGTGATGACACGTTAGCCTTTTACCTTGATCTGTTTTCTGAGTTGAAGCTGTTTTTCGAACGGGCATCACAAGCCGGAAACATCGTGGGAATGGGTTTATTTTAATCAGTTTGAGACCGAACCATGACAATCCAATCAATTCCCCCAGAAAATCTGGAAATAATTGACCACCTCCGAAGATCGGTACTCCAATCGGCTTCGGTTGATGTGGTGCAACGTGTTGTCCAGCTTGGGTTTTTATGCTCCGATGGACAACTGGTGAGCCTGAAATGTTGTGGCCTTATTCATCTTTCATACACCACAAAGGCTTTGGACACAGATGAATTCAACATCAGAGAGGTTACGCTCCATTCACTGGGAAGAAATTGCGCGGCTGTGCTTGATTACACCATTCATTATTCGTTGACCTCGCCGGGCAGAACTTATTTTGGGTTTGCCACTTCCCTGGAAAACCAGCCAACCCAGCTTTATCATTTGAACCTCCAGGGCGATCACCATTTTGATCTTGTGGCCCAAACGCTAATCTGGGAGATCTTCAAAAGTTAGGTTTTGTTTTCTGCCTATCCGGGTGGAAATCATTGTTCAAAGACTTACCGGGGAAGTGACCAATGAGCGGACTTGAATACACCCGAATCACCAGTTTCCACCTGCTGTTCCTGGTTGGTGTCTTCATCGGAAGCATTCTGATGGCCAACATCGGATGGAAATTCTTCGGGCTGGCTGGGGCGGTTTTGGGCGGTCTGCTGGGTGCCTATCTCGGTGGCGTGCTGGCGTTGATTCCCGAACACTGGGCAGGCAAAGCGTTTTTCAAGGATATTGAGGAAAGTTCAACCGAAAGGTTGTGGGAAATCGTCAACCGCCAGGAGGAATGGAATTTTTACCACACCATGGCGTTGCTCCACCTGGCTGGACGTGGCGAAGATGTCCAGCCAAAACTGCCCCACATCCTGACCATGCTTGAATCGGCTGAAATGTTGGAACGGGTGTATGGATGGGATGCGCTCCGGCTGGTTTTTACCGAAGAAGCCAAAAAGCTGGAAGGGTATGCGCCCCGCGCTACTGCGGAAGAGTGTCAGGAAAAATTGAACCACTACCGGTCTTTAACCCACTGAGAAACTGCGGAAACAAGCACTGGAGCGATGTCCATCGGGTTTTCCTTCCGCTGAAAAACATTGAGATTGACAGCGGTGCCGGCTGGTATTTACAGTGTGGGTACGTCTTCTTCTTTCGGTGAATCACCTATGCGAACGCGAATTGTCAAAATCGGCAACTCTCAGGGAGTCCGGATTCCCAGGCTTTTCCTTCAAAAGGTTAAGATGACCGACGAAGTGGAGCTTGAGGTGCGGGATGGCCAAATTGTGATTACTCCGGTTCCTCAGGCACGATCAAATTGGGAACAGGCATTTCGTGAAATGGCCCAGCGCAACGATGATGTTTTGATTGATCATCACGCTTCAGGTCAAACCACCTGGGATGACGAAGCATGGACCTGGGAATGAACCGGTTTGATATTTACCTCGTCAACCTTGATCCCACCATCGGAAGCGAAATCCAGAAGACCCGGCCTTGTGTCATCCTTTCGCCCGATGAAATGAACAAATTCATCCGAACTGTTATCGTTGCCCCAATGACGACCGCCAGCAAAGTCTATCCAACGCGAGTGATGTGTGAATTCGACGGGAAAAAAGGGGTTGATTGTGCTCGACCAGATTCAAACCGTAGATAAACCCCGATTGGTCAAAAAACTTGGGCAACTCGACCGTGAAACCCAAACCCAGGTGCTGACGACGCTGGCTGAGATGTTTGCTGAATAGGAGGTTTCTAATCAATGAGCTTTGGTATGTATTTGGGGCGGTATCACAAGGGGAATTTTGTCTCAGTTGATCGAGAAAAAGTCTGGGAGTTCATGCAGAAACATTACTGGAGCCAGGATCTTTACGGTATTTATTATCTTGGTTTATCGCCAGATGGAGAGGCTATCGAATTTTCAGCATCGGGGTTGGATGGAAATGGTGATTTCATGGGCCTATTCATCACATTGTGGAATTTGAATGACGAAATCCTGAGAGTGGTTTTTGAACTGGCGAAGAGTACAGAGATGATGATTTATCAGGGAGATGACCAGCCGTTGATTACCGCTTCGCAATTCGATCCATTAGAATTTGTTTCTAAAGGCTCAACTCAGGTCCGAGAAGTCGTTTTTTGCCTGACACCTGAGGAATTGGGAAAAGCTCTTTCTGAGTCATTTGACGAGTATCGTGAGTATCGCGAGCAAACCCAGGGTTGTTCTTCAACCGAATGACAATCAGGATTAACCCGATGAACTGGCTGCCAATCCCAGACGAACAATGGCGATCCTGCCCACACGATGGGAGTTTTCTGCTCTGGTTAGGTTCAATGAGTGCGACCTCTGAACTCCAGGGCGGTACCGAATACTACTGCCCCCGGTGCGACATCGCATTTCTGGCCATTTCTACGGCTCGTCAACCTGGTCAGGCGGCAGGTCAGCCTGAGCAAATCTTGATGGTGTTGGAATGGCATCGCCAGAACGGCAAGCTCCAGATGGTGGGTGATAAACCATTGAACATCTTCTCTCAACACCAATGGGAAGTGAGAGAAAAGAATCTGCTTCATCACGTGCAAACTGCTCTCGAATACCGGAAAGCCGCGGAACTCCCTGGCCCATACTGTGTTTTTGACGGTTCACTTTCAGTAACCTTATGTCAGATTGAGGTCAATCCTGAATTCAGGCTGGTTGTTGGGTGGTGCCAGTCGTGTCAAATTGCAGTCGCTTTTGCTCGTGATGAAGCCTATGGATGGGAAGCTGTTTGTGCCTGGACCTGGGATGCAACCTGTCAGAGCTTTGAATTGCTGGAAATATTTCGCCAGCGTGGTAATCAGCCAATAGACGGGAACACTTTTCAGTACCTGGCTTCGAAACTCAAACGACCGCCTCAACGGACGAGAGTCATCTGAAAATTTTGCCAGAGTTACACAGGTGTTTGTTGACGAAGATGGTCGCTGGAAACTGGATGATATTTTTGATTTCGATGAAGAATATTCGAAACCAGGTAGTTTACGGGGGTATATTGGGAAAGACTGATTTTCAAACCGATTCGGCAGTGCTCTTAAAACGCACCTTACCTGAACCCGCCTTCTGAGATGAACAGGAGCTGACGAGCAATTTTCGGAGGAAGTGATTATGGTGTTAATCTCGTCACTCTCCACCGTGGTGATGGCACTGATCGCTGTGGTTTGCTTCTTTCCAGCGCTCAGTTTGGGTGAGCGACGGCGAATGGTGGCATTTCTGGTGCTGGGGACCGTGGTTGCCCTCTCGCCAATATTAATTCCACTCCAACACCGGCCAGCCCGGATCATGGCCAGTGGATTTGCCTTGCTTCTGGTGATGAAAATGTGGGATCTCCACGTTGGGGCGCTTCGTGGGGAGCGTCTACATTTCAGTGAGTTTCTGGCGTTTTTTGCGAATTTGTTCCTGCTGGTTTTGAGAAAAAAAGGTCACGAACGCCAGCCCACAACCTCTCAGAATCTTTGGAACCTCGCAGTCGGAATTTTTGGATGCGCGGCTGCCTTTATGCTGATGGTACCACTTTTGAAATTCGACTGGACGGGGATTCCGTTTCTGCTTGAACACGGTCTCAAAGCCACAGTGTTTTTTGGCTTCGCGGTGGCTTTTTTTCAAACCTGTGTTGCCACGACGCGCTTCATTGGCGGGTACCTGGTGAGTTTTAGCGACCAGCCACTGATGGCACGCACGCCGGCTGAATTTTGGCGACGGTACAATCGTCTGGTCGGTCAATTTCTGCACGAAGACGTTTTTAAACTTCTGCGAGGCCGGCGATGTCCAATCCGAGCCACGGTCGGTGTCTTTCTGGTTTCGGGATTGATTCACGAGTATTTATTTTGGATTGTGATTGGACGCCCCGAAGGCTTTCAGATGATGTTCTTTTTGGTGCAGGGCTGCGCGGTTGCTTTAACGCTCCGAATCAAACCGACTGGCAGGGAAGCTCTTGTCTGGGGAGGCGTTACATTTGTATTTAACCTGATGACCTCGGTGTTTTTCTTTGCCAGCATCCAGAGCGTGATTGGGTTCTACCACGGTGGTTTGCCAGCCTGGCTCCGCATCTGGTAGCCAAAACAAAAAAGGCCGCCAGAGAGGTGAGCTACGTCACATTCTTACTGGCGGCTATCATTGTAAGAGAAACTGGATAAAACGATCACTCAAAGGTCAAGAACAAAAAAGACTGGTGCTATTCGGCTTCGGCACTGGTCGTGTCAGAGTCAGCATCGTACACCAGCGTCAGTTTGTTGATGGTGGTCAGGTCCAGACCTTCCCATTCGGCCCCGCCCGAGCCATCGGCCCAGACGACGAGAATATCCCACTTGGCCGCTGTTGCGCGGGGATGGAATTTGACTTCCAGAGCTGAGCCGTTCGCAAAGGCTCGTCCGTGGAGCACTTCGTCTTCCGGCGCCCAATCTCCCGTACCTGTGGCCCCAATCGAGAGGGCTTTAATGCCATAGCCGGTTTTGTTCACAATTGTGAAATCAAGGGCCGGGTTATCTATGGTCATTGTGGGAGTAAATGCTGCTGACTTGGGAAGTCCGCCATAAACTGGATTAAGCGTTAATCCGAGGCTAAAGATAATGGTTGCTGCAAACAATAATCGTGACTTCATGAGGTTCTCCTAAAGGTAAAATACACAAACACCAGAGGATTTGCCCTCCAATATAATTTTGGAGGTGCAGACACAAAGAGGGTCAAGCCTGTAGAGGGCTGGATTTGGTGTGGTCTTAGAGAGAAGTCACAAAACAAACGAGGTGTGTTGGTCCTGAAAACACTGGCTTCCTGAAGTGATGAAGGACAGGAAGGTTTGATTGCAACTTCTCTTTTACCATTGGGTTAGTTCCGGGTCAAGCTTTATATTTTCCATCGAAAAGCTGACCAAAATGAAACGCAGGATCGAGGTCCGATCAACAAAAATGCTGTCGTCGGACTTGTGGTTTGGTGACTATAACGACCAGGATCGTTATTCAAGGAGAGCGCTGGTGACATCTTTTTCCCCGTCATACACCAGCGTAACTTTGGAAATTTCAGTCAGGTCCAGATTCAGCCACTCTTCGCTGCCCGAACCATCAGACCATTGGACCATGATGTCCCATTCTTCAGCCGTAGCTCGCGGGTGGAACGTAATATCCAGGGCCGCACCATTGCGGAAGGTTCTTCCTTTGAGCACTTCGTCGTCTCTGGTCCAGTCACCGGTTCCGCTGGCGCCAATGTAGACGGCTTTAATGCTGTATCCGGTTCGGTTGACAAGCGTGAAATCAAGGGCCGGGTTTTCTATGGTGGCCGTGGGAATAAATGAGGCTGGGCCGGTCGGTGCACCGTAAACAGGGTTCAGGGTTAACCCAAGGCTGAGGATAATCGTCGCTACAAACAAAGATCGTGACTTCATGAGGTTCTCCTAAAGGTAAAATGCACAAACACCAGAAGATTTGCCCTCCACTATAATTTTGGAGGTGCAGACACAAAAAGGGTCAAGCCTGTAGGCTGGATTTGGTGTGGTCTTGGAGAGAAGTCACGAAACAAACGAGGTGTTTTGGTCCTGAAAACACTGGCTTCCTGAAGTGATGAGGAACAGGAAGGTTTGATGACAAAACCCCTTTTACCATCGAGTTTGCTTTGGGTCAAGCCGTTTGTTTTGAGGTCGCTGATTTGAGGAATCGCCTTCACAAACAGCGGAACCAGTATGTTTGAGGGTGCTTTTTCAACAGATCGCCGTTATTCGAGAATGGCGCTGGTGACATCTTTTTCCCCGTCATACACCAGCGTAACTTTGGAAATTTCAGTCAGGTCCAGATTCAGCCACTCTTCGCTGCCCGAACCATCAGACCATTGGACCATGATGTCCCATTCTTCAGCCGTAGCTCGCGGGTGGAACGTAATATCCAGGGCCGCACCATTGCGGAAGGTTCTTCCTTTGAGCACTTCGTCGTCTCTGGTCCAGTCACCGGTTCCGCTGGCGCCAATGTAGACGGCTTTAATGCTGTATCCGGTTCGGTTGACAAGCGTGAAATCAAGGCTGGCATTTTGGGTAACGGCGAGTGCCGATGGCGAGGGGCTGTCAGGCAAAGCAGCGTGACACGGAGGTACTGTTAAGCCGAAAAATAGAACAACTGATGCCGCAAACAGAGGCAGGACTCTCATGGAAATCTCCTTAGAACATGGAAGGAACCAGGCACAAATGTACCGGACCTGAAAGGGAATGTGTGAATGCGGCGTGAACGAGACAGGTAAAACCAGGAGAAGTATTGAGAAGTGATAGACAATAAATAAACTTTGATATGCGGGCTTCATATAGCATCAGGTCAGCCCGTGGGTCAAGGTTCAGTCTGTTTTTGTTATGCCTGCCAGGATTCAACCAGCCCCTCCGTGGTTGCCTGCAGGAAAATTAATTTTTTATTGTCAGAAACAAGGTGAATCCGTAAGATGAGTTCAGTTAAAAACTAAAACAAGATGAACCCACGGTGCCGATTCTCCCACGATGTCTGCAGGCTAATTTGTTTTTGACTTGTCAGGCGCAATGAAATGACTTTCTCTAATCTCCAGGTGTCAGGGATTTGAAGAGAATAGTTTGATCGGAATGTGGTTTGTCGGATTGTTTTTGCAAACGATAACACTTCCAATTCCATATCTGCATTTTACGAACAGTATGACCCGTAGAAGGACTCTAACCTGGAACTCTTTCCGCGCGATTGAAGAGGTTTATGAATAAAATGAAGCACTACATTGGGTTATTTATGATCTTATTCGTTTTATTTTGGCCAGTGGCCAGTCAGGGGCAATCACTACTCGCTGCTGATCAAATTCAGTGGAAGGGAGGCTGGTGGCATACAAAGAGTGACTACCAGTTTGGTGATTTTACCTGGATTGAGGCCCAATTGCTGAATCGTGATCTTATTGAGGTTTCACGGTTTCTTGAAAAAATTGCTCCTCCTCAAACACAGGAGGACAAAATCGCGCTGGCGCTTTTTCGCATGCATGTGTACACCCGTGCCGGGCATCGGGCACAGGCCAAAAGGGCCATTGACGATTTGCAACTTGTTTCTCCCCACCATCGCTCTCCTGGATTATGCTGGTATGTTGAATTTTTATCTCGGCATCAGGAATTTGAACTTACAACACACCTCTTTGAAAAAATACCCCTTGCCATGAATTGGTATTTTCGCCGAGAAGAATTCTACAAATACCTGCTTAAACAAATGAGCCCAGTTGAAGTTGAAACCTGGGTTACTCAACGTTCTAAAGAAAACCCTCAATGGATTGATTATCAGTGGTTCCTGGCCAAGCAGGGAGGGAAAGAAGAACAATTTTTTGAAAACTTGAAGCAAGTAATCGAAGCGAATCCCGAGAATGGACAGCTTCCGTTGAACTATTTGAAATACCTGAGCCAATTCCAGGTTAAAAAAACCGGGAATCATACGGTGTATGCTCCAGAGTGGATGGAAACTGTATGTCAACCAGATTCGGCGGTTGATTGCTGTTGGCTGAGTGAATTTTGTTTTTCACCAAAAGCCAAAATTTCATTTTTAGAGCGTGCCAAGCTCCTTCCGGTTAAAGAACAGGATCTCAACCGGGGTGATCTGGGAGCCAGCTCAAATCTCCAGCTTTCGTCCATGAACACGGTCCATGAACTAACCCAAAGAGTTCGAGAGATGACACTGGTGCTTCTCGCCCACTACTATCGCGAAATTGGTCAGCTTCAAAGCTTTGCCAATCGCCACGAGGACCTTTTCAGAAAGATGGGAAAAGACCATTCGGCCTATCTCAGATATGCCTGGCTTGCCGGCTACCTTCAGCGAGAAATTGGGGTGGTCATATTCCCTGAACAGGTCATTTTGAAAGGTGAGTCCAGGTATAAAAACAACCTTGACTACTGGCTTTCCAGGGCGGAGTACTATAAAGAGTTGGGGGATGGATCAAAAGCATTTGCCACGGTTTCTCAGGCGCTGCGTATATTTCCGCTTGATGGTTCTGAGAAAAATCAGAAAGTAAGATTGAAACTTCTAGATCTGTGCCGTAGCATCATGTTGACTTGCTCGGGATCAACAAAGAGCGGATCAGAATTATTGAAAAATGAATGTGCTATTGCCCCACCACATTCTGAATACCAGTGGAAAATTCTCAAACTTAATGACGATTCGTGCCTGTTTGGCCCACAAAAGCATATTGATTTTCAGAATGATAGCGGCTGGAAGCTGGTTTCAGAGGCACCAGTCTGGCATTCTGAAATCATAAACTGGATTGGTTACTGGTTTGACAAAGTTCCACCTGAAAAACAAGAAGAGTGCCTGGTCTGGCTTGAATCCGTCGCTGCAAAAGGAGATAGTTCGAAAAAGTGCCTGGTTGGAACTCTTCTCTCAAAGAGAAATTTGAACAAACGAGCTGAACTGCTTCTCAAACAAGGGTATGAAGAGAGTCGGCACAGTACAAAAAGAAAGCTAGAAGACTGGGTGGGGTGGTTTCGTTTTTTGATTAACCAGGGGCGCGGAAAAGAAGCGGAGTCCGTATTTTGGTCAGTTCCGATTAGCGACTGGGTACCTTTCATTTATTATTCAATTGACTCATTACTCCTCCTGGCTGTAAAGGAAGGACGATTTGAGGATGCTCTCAAATTATGGAAGTTCAAAACAAATATGAATCGAATTAATCTGAAGTACCTGGACAAACTAGCCCAAACTGACTTGAAAGAACCTCTCATTGAATACTATGAATCTCTGAAAGCCAAAGATTCTGAGTCCTGGGTGCCGGATCACGCGTTACAAATTTTGAATCCGTCCCAGAAAACTGCTCCCTCTCATTGAGGGCAACTGGCTTTGTTAACCTGGTTGGGGGCGGTGTTTTAAAAGGAGGAAAAAAATGGGTGCTGTCCGATGGTTAAATCGAATAAACCCTTCCCGGTACAACCAGGTTTGTGCCGCCTTAACCGGAAAATACATTCAAGATCCTGAGGATATTGAACAAATTCTGAGCGGGCTTGGGACGCCAGTTGATGAAGAATATCTGGAGCAAATGGAATACTGGTTTGACGAAGATTCGCCCGAAAGCCAGAGCCATATCCTTTATTCGATGCTGGAACGGGCGATTATTGAGGAAAGTTGGGAACTGGACAAAGCACTGGATACCGGATTGGATACTGTTTTTCGGGTGTTGCCAGGGATGTCATCGTTGTTAAAGCTGGTTGATTTCAAAGGGGTTGATGTTCCAGAGCCGGGTTTCCTGGAACCGGAAGTTGATTTGGTGATGGCAATCTGGTCCAGTCAGGCACTGACTGATTTGCTACCTCCAATCCATCACTATGCAACCCAGGAGGTGCTCGCAGGGTTGACGGAACCACACTATCAAAAGGCTATTCAGTTATTCCAATCTGATTATTACTGGGGGCACTGGCTCAGTCTTCGGGATGCTGTTCTGACCACGAGTGGGCAACATCACTATCTTGGAATGGGAATATCTGTGTAGCTAAACGCCTCCTGAAAGAACCTGATGGATTGACTATGTCAACACACACCGCGATTTACGTTGACTCGTTCGATGAAGACAGAATCAAAACGCGGCTGGCTCTCTACCTTGAACTGTGTCATCCAACCAAACAGGTGTTCCAGGATACCTTACCGTGTTTTCCAGGAGGGTTTTACCGGGCCTACCTGGAAAAGAGTTGGGATGTCCCCACTATGTTTGCGGTGAGATTCTATCAACCGCCATGGATTGTTATTCGCTACAATTGTTTTTCCGAAATGAGAAACCTGGCGGACGAGCTTTCTAAAGAACTGGAAGCAAAAGTTCTGGTTGTTATGGCTCAAACAAACTCAGACCAGTACTACCTGGGAGCTTACCAGCCAGGATATCCCCATCGGAGCTTCAACTTTCCTGAACTTGAATCACTTGAATACTGTTGTAACCTTCAGGGATTACAGCCGTGGAAGGATGACACTGAGCAACAGTGGAATGTTATTTATTGCTAAGCGTGTGTTCATTTCACCCAAACCGTTGATTCCCAAAATGACGGTTGCCGTTATAACCAGCCGCGAATTGTCAGACAAGAATCAAACAAAGGAGGGTAGCCCGGAGTGACCAAATCTGAGTTTGCCCAAGTTTTTGAACAAGCCGCAGTGCAGTGCTTTGAATTTGCCCAGGAACTGGTGTCTGATCAACTGCCACGTTCATTGCGGTTCAATCTTCACGGCGGCATTCTGGAAACACTTGATTCCGGGCAGGTAAAGTTTATTGGCGGGCGGATTCTGTTTCCAGAACAATTGTCTGGTGTCGAAGGAAAACAAGCCGGGCAATGGTTGTGGGTGGACGGCAAAATCCCAGCCTGGATCAATCTGGTTGTTTCAGGTTATGACGAAGATCACACGTTCATTGATGTGTTTTTCAATCGTTCCAAATTGACCAGTCGGGAGAGTCAGTTGAGGTATCAGGAATGGGGATTTCCTCCGTTTCACATCCTTGGCCCGCGTGGGGCAGAGATTGGGAAAAAAATTTGTCTCTCTCCTCATTTGTCAGGTGATAAACCATTCTGAAGCAATTATCCAAATCAGCTTATGACCCAAAAACTCCAGATCAAAACTGAGTCGCTCCCACAACGCTGTGAAATTTGTCATCAGGCGGATTGCTTTGAGGCTTCAAGCAACTTTTGCTCTCGCTGTGCTGACATTCGACTTCCAGATTTAAAAGCCATGAAATCAAAGAAATGGCACATTGATTGGCTCTTAATTTTTGGATGCGCACTCTGTCTGGGGTTTGCGTGTGCAAGTTTTGTGTACATCAAAATGTACCATGGATATGTTGACGTTGAGCAACGATTCAAATTCAGGTCATATTGTGTCTTGAAGCCAGGGGAACTCCACCGGGTTGCTGGGAATTTTCAGCTTGATGAAGTTGTCTGTTTGTTAGGAAAAGATCCTGATTTGATTCAAGCAAAAGATAAATATGGCCGTGAGCCGCTCCACTGGGTCACAATTGGGCAGTTTCGAGTTGATGGAGCCGCACTGTGTTTGCAGAAGCTTGAGCCACCAGCCGATCAATGGATGAAAAGAACGGCCTTGTTTTTGTTGGACAAAGGTGCGGATATAAATGCCAAAGACAGTTCAGGGTGTACTCCGCTGCATTATGCTGTACTGGATGTGGATGACGTTCGGAGTCCCACCATTGAATTGCTTGTCAGTCGAGGGGCAGATGTCAATTGTCCAGATAATGAAGGAAATACACCTCTGCATCTTGCGGCGAGAGGGCAGAGTTTAAAGAACGTGAAAATCTTGCTTGATCATGGCGCCAAAACCAGTCTCAAGAATAAATTAGGGGAAAAACCTGTGGACAAGGCCAGGCTCAGGGAAATTGTGGACTTACTTTGGTTTTACTCAAAATGAACTGATAGCAGCCAAAGACCTGGCAGACTCAATGAGCCACTATGACCCAAAAACTCCAGATCAAAACTGAGTCGCTCCCACAACGCTGTGAAATTTGTCATCAGGCGGATATGTTTACTCCTGAATCAGGGGCGTGTCTGCGTTGTAAAGATGTAGATATATCTGATCGGAGTTCACCCCGTCAGCCACTCGTTTCAAAAGTGGGCTGGCGAATCTCGCTGGTGTCGTACCTTTTAGGATTGTGCTCCGCATTTAGCCTCTTTATAGGGCTTGGCCACATTGCAGAAAACCTGTACCTGGGGTTTGCGATCATGTGTTTTGGAGTTGGGCTAACTGCATTACTTATTGTTTCTTATCCTTCGCCGTCTACTGAAACAAAAACACCATCTCAGGTACAGGGAATTCCAAAAGCCCAGGCTCAGATTTTCTGTTGGGTTTGTATTGGGTTTGGTGTTTTGCTTCTGGTTTTGCATCTTATGGCCAAGACCTGCTGTTAACGGCTATAGCTGAGAAGGAAATGGAATCACCTTAAAGGTTTCAAGAGGTTTTATCATGGATTATGAGAGTGGAAAGACCGTGGAGTTTTTGAAAGCGGTAAGGCACGCCGAAATCATGGTCAATTGTCTGACTTCTAGTTTTGCCCAGTCACTCAAGGCAGATTCCTGGGAGTCGAAATGCTCAATCAGCACCGCAACTGATAAGAAAGGGGTTCAGTCTCTGTTAACTCCTGCCGTGAGTGTGCAGGCTCGGGGTTATGCTGTCTTTCGTTTAGAAGTCTCACTTGGTTTTTCGATCTCAATTCAGGCGCACAATGATCATTGGGCGATTTCTTCGGATGCTCAACTTTCAAGCAACGACCTTTTCTTAGATGACCTGGATTTATTTGGTTGGGCTTCTGAGGTGCGCAGGACCGCTTCACTGACTGAATTAACCCGATTGATTTATGTTGTATCAGAAGAATTGAGAACTCTTGCAACTTCAACTGATTGGAAATCAAAGCTATCTGTCGTCGAAGACTATATCAGCTCCGGGTCAGTAAAAAATTCCCCATCTGCCCAACTCCAGAATAATATGGTTAAGTTCTGTTGACATTTTGGGTTGTGTATTGAGCCGCATAGTGGAGCTGTGAGTTTAGACCGGCCTTTCAAGGTCGGGAACCAAAAATGGCAATCATGGAGCGGCGATAGATCCCCAATTTGATCTTTCCCGGCGCTGAAGCACCGGTCTCAATTCAACCACCGCTACGCGGCGAAGAAATGTCAACAGAACCTAGATCAACCAATGAAAAACTCCTGATACCGTGCGTTTCTGGGTAGTTGCTACTTATCCCCAGAAGCGCCACCAGGGACGCTTGGGTGGTTTGATGGGTGGCCTACTACTGCCTCGCTCCACAATTTTTACTGATGAGAGCAGGCGCTTTAAATCTTCGTCGTCAACCCCGGCTGATGGGTCGTGGACCGTTAGTGTTCCTCGACAGGTAGGGCATTGTACTGGCCTGCTCGTGGATATTCCAGACACCTGATTTCCGCAATGAGGGCATTTTACTGAAATTCCCATAGGATTGAATTCCTCCCCAGAACTGATGATAAAGCAAGATAGTTGTTGATTTGCCAGATCCCATCACACTCAGTCCCACCAGTTCGTATCAACCAAACTCGCGTCTGTGGGCACATTGACATCACCCGATCACAGTAAATAATCAAGTGACAGGTACTTGAAAGCACAACACGCAAGGGAACAACGTGCTACCCACCAATACCAGGCAGGAGAAATGAGCCGAAATGCAAGAACAGGATTCTGGTTTTTCAACTGGTCAAAAAAACTCTGACCATACCCGCAACTGGTACGGGCAGCCTCCAATGTACAACATCCAGAGGAGTGATTACCAGGATGAAAAATTTTCTTTGGATTCGTATCACCTGCTAACACAGAAAATAAACATGAAACTGAAGAACCCGGTTTTCTTCAAATCGGATCCCCGTTGCTCTCAGCCAGCTTTATCTCTAATATCCGCGTTCATAACCAAACTTGAGAAGATAGGGAAATGTCTGGGAACTGATACCCGTTCCTACCAGTTGCTGTCTTTTCGGCCTGTGATGCAGGTTGGCCAGTGTCATTTGGTGTCAATGACCGGCGCACCTTTATGTTTGAATGGGAGAGTGAACAATGAAAGAAAAAAATATGGATTCTCAGGTATTGGAAGCTTTTGATGTGTATATGTCAGACCCGTCGGCAGCCAATTATGATTTGCTCCGACAGTCTTTTATCAATTCGCCCGGATATTCCCCCTATGACAGTGATTTGGAGGAAGTCTATGCCTTTCTTGATGAAGGGAAATTTGCCTCAGCTCTCAACAACCTCATGGCGATGATGCCCAACTGGTTTCTCAATCCAAATGCGCACGTACTGGCCGGGTTTCTCCATCGCAAGCTCGGCAATGAAGATGCCGCCCACATGGAGACTGTACTGGCTCATCTGATGCTGGACGGGATTCTCTCAACCGGAGATGGCTCGCACGAACGCCCCTACAAAGTGACGCATACCGATGATGAATATGATGTGATCGAGTCATTTGGGAAAAAGCCTGGCTCGCAGGCACTGATCAAACACGATGGTCGCAGCTTTGATAACCTGATTTGTGGAGATGGCACGGCTTTCTGGTTTGAAGTAACCGATTTGCTGGCCAAACTTCATCAGAAAATAGGCTGAGGAGTTTGATAACATTTGTTAAACTTAGTAAACAAAGCGGTTAGAGAAAAACTGAGACCCAATATGTATTTGTTTTCTACGGATCTTCCCGATCAAAAGAGCCATATTTATCTTCAGCGGCATCGTGAGCAATGGAAGGCATATCGTCATCATTTGCAGCAAATTGCCAAAAAGCTCCAACCTGCAACTCAGGAATTTGCCCTGGCTGAATGGCACTATGATCCAACTGATCACCGATGTCCGCACGATGCCTGGTTGGAAGGAATAACCCTGCGTGAAATTGCTGGTGATGAAGACAAACAGCATCGGAGGCTTCAACTCAGTATCCGATTGCTCGGTGCCTATCATGACGGGTACCTGGAACTCACCTATGACGGGGTGATCAGTTACTGCCTTGATTTTCCGGCGATTGACCTGCGAGGCCGTCCAAACCAGGGCCATGGTGACTGGCTGGTAGATGAAATTCGGTTTTCAGATCGTGGAAAAGTGCTGCACGAAATTGAATGGGCCCATGGTCCGCGCTGGTATATTGAATGTGGTGATATTTGTGCCACCTGGACGGGAGACGCATGATTGAACTTATAAAAAACCACTTGCTAAACCAGATCTTCATCCTGAGCAAACCAGCGAACAGAACCATTACCGGCTCCTGAGTCGGGTGACTGATTCTGGACTCTTTGTCTGGTACAGTGGCCAATCTTTCACTGACGGCTCTGTTCTGGATTTTCAAATTTTCCAAAACAAATAAGATGCACTGCCCATATTGTAACGCAGGTTTAACAATCAGTTCTCGTGACGGTGATGCTTTTGTATGTCATCGCGCTGGGTCGGTTTTTAGTCGGTATCTGTCGGGGTGGCTTCGGGAAACATATGTTACCCATACCACTTCATCGGTGGCGGCAGAACTTGATCCAGCAGGGAAAGGCTGGTTTTGCCCAGGGTGTGGCGTTCAGTTGATCCATCTTGAGTGCCCCTGCTGTCACATCAAAATCAGTTCTCAAATGATGTTCCACATCATTGAATTTAAACCCGCATGGTACACCTGATCCTCTGGAGCCTTCAGCGGCTGGTTTCAGTGATAAGTGAATTTTCCTTATTTTTACCAGATTTCTTCGAGATTTAACTCAAAACCTGGAAGAAGTGGTTCGCCAGAGAGTTTTTCCGGGTTTTCAAGTTCACAAACCAGATCAGGCGAGGAATAGACGTACACGCGCCGTTGTTCTGGATCAATTAACCAGGCCAGTTGGGTTCCATTCTCAAGATATTCCTGCATTTTCTCTCGAATAACACTCAAACTATCTGTTGGGGAACGAAGCTCAATCAAGAAATCCGGGCACAGGGGAATGAATTTTTTCCTGGCCTCAGAGGTCAGTGCATTCAGGCGTGAATGTTTGACCCAGGCGGCATCAGGTGAGCGGACGGCGCCGTTGGGAAGTAAAAACCCACCAGACGAATCGAACGTTGTACCTTCTCCGTTTTGTTTGGCCCACAGTCGCAGTTGCATCGTGATTTCAGCGTTGCGTTCGCTGGTCTCGCCTCCGGTTGGCGGCATAAGAATCAATTCTCCCCGTGAATTGCGTTCGATTTGCAGGTCCCGGTTCAGTTGAGAAAACTCGTAAAGCTGGTCGTCAGTGAGATTGAAGACTGGCTGCACCTGGACAACAAGCGGTGGATGACCGACATAGCCAGATGAAGTTTTATTTTGAGGCAGAGTCTGCATAAGTTCAATTGCTCCAATAAAAAGCTGTGCCCGGTCGCACGTGGCTCGTTGACGAGTGTCGTCTGGGGATCCAGATAAGGGTGCGTTGGCAGATGATTCAGTTTATGATGGGTCGTCGGGGTTGATTGTACCCGGTTACTCACGAAAAACAACTACGGAGTCAAAGGAAACCGAAATCTGGCCATGATTTCAAGGCTGGCATTTTGGCTGGTTCTGGTGATGAAAAAATTCTTCATACTTGTCTTTTTATGGTTGCTGCCAGCCTGTGTGCTGGCCCATCCGCCGCAAAAAACACCTTCCAAACCACTTGTTCTGACCCACGTCACCATTATCGATCCCACGGGTGGTCCAGCCAAATCGGATATGACGTTGATCATCCAGGATGACCTCATTTCCGAGTTGGGGAAGCACAACTCGGTGCGGATCCCAAAGGATGCGCGGGTGGTGGATGCTATGGGGAAGTTTCTCATTCCCGGCCTCTGGGATATGCACATCCACTGGTATGACCCGGAGTATCTGCCGCTCTTTATTGCCAACGGAGTGACTGGTGCCCGACTGATGTGGGGACTTTCGCTCCATCACCAGTGGCGAAAAGACATCGAAGCCGGAAAACTCATCGGCCCACGCCTGGTCATTGCCAGTCCGATTATTGATGGTCCGAAACCCATCTGGCCGGGTTCGGTTGCGGTCAATAACGAAGCCGAAGCCCGACAGGCCGTAAAAACGGCAAAACAGGAAGGTGCTGATTTCATCAAGGTCTACAGCCTGCTTTCCCGCGAAGCCTTCTTTGCGATTGCCGATGAATCGAAAAAACAGGGCATTGCGTTTGCCGGGCACATTCCGCAATCAGTGACCGTGGCTGAAGCTGCCGAAGCCGGTCAACGCAGCGTTGAGCATTTGACGGGGATGTTGACGGCTTGTTCTGCAAAAGAAGACGAATTGCGCCAGACCCAGGAGGCAGCGAATGCCAGTGCAACCGGGTTCGGGGCTCGCGACCCGGCAGCAGCCCGACAGTTGACCCGTTCCATTATCGAAAGTTACGACGCCAAAAAGGCAGCCGGTGTATTTGCCAAACTCAAACAGCATCACACCTGGCACTGCCCGACGCTCACCGTTTTACGAAGCATTGCTTCACTGACCGACCCGGAATTTCGAAATGATCCCCGACTCAGGTACATGCCTCCTGGCATCAGGTTTCAATGGGATCCGGCCAATGATTTTCGGTTCAAGGCGCGCACCGCCGAAGATTACGAACTCTCAAAACTGGTGCTGCAACGTCAATTTGAAATTGTCGGCCAGATGCGAAAGGCCGGGGTTGAATTTCTGGCGGGTACGGATACGCTCAATCCCTATTGTTTTCCCGGATTTAGCCTCCACAATGAACTTGAATTGATGGTCAAGGCTGGGTTCACACCGCTAGAGGCACTTCAGTCGGCAACACTCAATCCGGCACGCTATCTTGGTCAGGAAAAAAACATGGGCACGGTTGAAAAGGGAAAACTGGCTGATCTGGTTTTGCTCGACGCCAATCCGCTCGAAGACATTAAACATACCCAGAAGATCAACGCCGTGGTGTACGGCGGCAAATTGTACCCACGCGCAGAACTTGACCGAATGCTGGCAACGGTCGAAGCGACGGCTAAAAAGCGATAGTCTCGTAAGTTACTCAATCAATTGGAGAACTGGTTTATGCTTGAAAAGCTTCTTTCTTCCTATGATTGGTTCGACCATCCCGACGGCCCAAAATTTGTCGAAACACATCGTGATCCACATCGAAGTTCCGGGCACTGGTTGTTTTTACCTGGCGCGTTTTCGTCGTTTCATCGGGTAGACAACAACGAGGAAATTTGGGCGATTCATCTGGGGCGGCTGATTGTGCATGTTTTGGAGCCGGATGGTATCCATACAATCCTTCGTCTGGGGACTGACCTGGAGGCTGGTGAACGTCCAGTCGTTATTGTTCCAACTGGCTACTGGCAAGCAGCGGAAATCCCAGAAGGCGTCGAATTTGCCTTTGGCACCAATGTTTGTGCCCCGGCCTTTTCATTTTCTGAGTTTGCAATTGCAGGGCGTGATGAGTTGCTCAATCAATTTCCTCAACACGAAGATATTATCATCAGATTGACCAGAATTTGAGTTTGTCGTACTCAGCTCATTAATAGCCCGAAACCCAAACAAAGAATTGTTTGAAAACTGAACTGACGAAGGCAGAAGTTATGAAAACAAAGGGAATTGCGATTATGGGGCTCCTGCAAATTGCTTTTCTAACGGGTAGCATGCTCCTGACGGCAATTTTTCTGAGATATCGCGCCTTGAGTTTTGATTTCCACCCTGAGCCGTCTCCACCGGTTGAAGTTGGGCTCTTTACGGCGTTTCGAGATTTCGGATGGCTGCTCTATATCATTCCGATTGCCTGGATGATTTTCTCAATCAAATTGGTCAATCAACCAAACCCATCTCGATACAGTAGTTTTACTTCAATTGGGTTGTGCCTTGGCTTTTTGGTCGTTTTCCTTTTGGTTGGAATAAGAGCAGTTGGTCTCATGATCGTTACACTTTGTCGCTTTGGGCCTTGAGTTGGAGTGAAACCTATGGATCATCAAACCAATGAACCGATTTTCGTCTTTGAATGGACCTCGCACACGATGACGAGCACCAATTTTGTCAAGATTTATGGACACCGGGTTCTGTATGGCGTTGAAAGCCAGGATGATGAACAGGC
The DNA here is from genome assembly GCA_964639175.1 of uncultured Clostridia bacterium. Classification (GTDB taxonomy): domain Bacteria; phylum Acidobacteriota; class Blastocatellia; order Chloracidobacteriales; family Chloracidobacteriaceae; genus JACQXX01. Next base: position 8,610 of record CAZXCE010000028.1, on the reverse strand, counting down.
TTTTCGGGAAAGCTGCCCGGTGACTGAATTCTTCGACACTCCGGCGCAATGGTGGGCGCAGGTCAATTTCAAGAAAGATCAAATGGACCAAATTCGGGAAGCAGTGCTTCACGCCCTCCAGCGAATTGAGAATATAAATGCTCAAATCTGAGTGAAATATTGGAGTTCATTTGCTGAACCGAACTGTTCCACCTACTATCAGGACCCATAGAAAAATCTGGAAAAACACATCATCTGCCAGGAGGATTCTATGGGCATTTTTGACCGATTCTTTGGTAAGGCATCACCTGAAAACACGTCATCTGATCATTTTTATGTCCAGGCTGATGGGCAGGTCATGACCGCACTGTCGAAGGAATGGAAATGGTTGCTCGGCGATGGCATGCGTCCGCTCCGGTTTACGGCCTGCGGAGACGTTTTTCTGAGCGATGCGGGTGGCGCCGTGTACTGGCTGCGAACAGTTGAAGGAAAACTTGAAAAAGTTGCGGTTTCACAAGCCGAATTTCAGTCAAAGCTCCAGCAATCGGAGTTTCGTGAGACCGTGCTGCAGGTGTCAACCGTGAACCAGCTCCGGGCAATGCTTGGGGCGCCGCCTCCGGGGAAGTGCTACGGACTCAAACTGTTACCGGTCCTGGGCGGGAATTATAACTTTGAGAATTATGTCCATATGCGGCTTGCCGAACACATCGGCTTTACGGGGAATGTCCGGTTTCAAGTCAAAGACTTGCCTCCGGGAGCGACCATTCAGGTAAAGATGGTGGACTAAAAAAGTGCCAGGTCGGCCAATTAGATTGATTCTTTTTGTGTGTTTCGTGTGTTTCGCGGTGAAAAGGTATTTCTTGAGAGAGTTGCGGAGGAGATATGAACCATTCTCGCCTTGCCATTCTGGCGGTTGGGTTTAGTGTATTTGCAATTCTGGCAGCCACGCAAACTCCACATGAGCCACTTTATCGGCATCTTCCAACTGAGAACGAGCCGATCTTTCCTCCTCAAGGACCACCACCACCGCCACCGCCACCGCCAGCACCGCCACCAGCATGGGTCATGGAAAATATTCGTTTGCGCGAACGGGCTGATCTTGTGGTCGAATATCACCCAGAAAAAGGCTTTTCCTTGGTCAAGCCTTTCCGCGATCCACACGATCTGGTGAAAGAAGCTGATCTTCCGAAATTTCTGGCCTCAAAACGGATTCGCCGAAACCTGGTGATTGTGACATTTGGGAAAATCACGCTGTTAGGAAAGAGCCAACCCGAGCGTGACCAGGTTTTTGAGTATCTCGCGACCCAGTTTCGCAAGCTGGGATTTCGAAAAATCATCTTCCAGCAGGAAGCTGGAAACGGACCGTACCAGATCGGGGAGCGAACCTTTTAATTGAAAGCGGTGGGTCTCAATGAACTGCACATTTGAAATCCGAGTCCAGTTGAGATGCTCGCCTGACACGATCATCTGGCCTGAAAGCCCATTGGAAGTGTCTCTGGATTGCCCTCTTTGCCGGCGATGCCGTCGAACGGTGGTTTTCAGGTTCGGTGAGGAACAAAAACCAGACAATCCATGTGTGTACTATGCGGCACCAAACCCCGTAGCGCTCAACACGTTTTGTACTCCGAAGCGACACGAATTTCAGGGGCTGATCGAGTGGCACAAGGTCAATGTCCACTCTCACACGTTCAGCCTTTTTCGACCTGAAGCAGCCCGTAGCGATCAACCGTTGAGCCAGTTCATTTATAGCCATCAACTGTTGCGCAAATATCTGTTACCCTCGGTGGAGATAGTCTTTCGGGTCCGGTATCAGTTTGCTTCGTTTTTTGACGAGAAATATCAACAACCATCAACCGCAACACCATCCTGGGGCCGAATCAACTTTGGAGTTCAATGCCCAACGTGCCTCAAAAAAACGTCCGCCGCGACACAGACAAATTTAGTTCGACCCTGTGGCCGGAAATGTGAGTGCGGCACGATGCTCTATGTTGATGATGAACCACCAGAATTTGTGCTGATTGAATCATAGTTGAGGAGAAAATATTGTGTCTGATGATCAACTCTGTTTGGTGGTTAGTCCACCTTTGGTGACTGTTTGAACCTGGAACTGGTTGCCTGAACTGACCCACTTCTTTAGTATTCTATGGCTTCGGCTCTTCAATGAATCATCAATGCTCTGTATTTTCAAAAGTTAGAGGGATTCTGGTTATGTCATCTGCAAATTTAACTCAACTTGAAGAACTCATTGGCCAGCTTCCAATCATTGAACAGCTTGTTTTGATTGAGCGGGTTTCACAGCAGATTCGTCAGCGATTAAGCTCTGACAAAAATGAGGATGCTCAACTCGCTTTCATGGCTACGGATCCTGAAATTCAGGCTGAGCTTGGCCAAATCAACGATGAGTTTCTGATAACTGAAGCTGATGGATTGGATGTACAGTAATGGCTATTCGACGTGGAGAGATTTACTTCGTCAATTTAAACCCGGTGAAAGGTCGAGAACAGTCTGGTGATAGGCCAGTGCTGGTGATTTCAACCGATGCCATCAATGACCTCCCTCTGGTGGTAACTGTTATTGTTGGCACCAAGGGCGCGAATATCCGCCAAGATTACCCAACCAATGTGCGGATAAGGCCACAAGAAAGCGGATTACCTCTTGAAACGGTGTTCATGTGCTTTCAACTTCGATCAATTGATCCTGCAAGATTTTCCGGGCCGCCCGCAGGTAAAATCGGAGGAGATACATTAACCCGAGTTGAAACAGCTATCCGATACTGTCTTGGTCTGTAAATAAGCCAGGGGGATCTGAACAAAAGAAGAGATTTTCTAGCAGCGCCAGGCACTGTGCGAGGTTTGACCAATGAAAAAAACTGACAAACCATTGACCACTTCGGCACCAGGGAGCACCACTGAAAAAGATATGATGGGCGAAGTCCACACCATTTTTGACCAAGCACTTGAAAGAGTTCACAAATAGGCGAGTTGTTCTATGGCTTCTGGCAATTTCCAGACGCACCGATTCGCAAAACTCCGCACGGCGTACCGAGAGTGACTATGTACATTTTGTGTGGTGGGAACGAACGCTGGTGGTTACCTTCTGTTCTGCTCTGGCGCTTGGTTTTACCAGTATGTTGATTGGGAAATCAGAAGAATCAAAGAAAGATGGTTGAAGAGTAGCCTATGGGCAAGGCAAAAAAAGCAGTTGTTGAAATAAAACCAGTTTTGCTGGTGCAGGAAATTACAACCAGGTGGACAAAGGTTTCACGTGTGGGGCCGCTGGCCAGAGCCCGGTATACCGTTCCGGAACAAATGCCATTTCCAGTTAATTCAGTTCCTGGCTCAAAAGCACACGTGATTTTTCATTCAGTATATTTTGATGAAGAAAACTCATTCTCTGCGCCTTTGGAAAAGATTACTGCCGGTCCGTATATTTTCCCTGGAACCGGGTGCATCACGGTTGGTCACAATGGGCAGCACGCCTGGGTAACCTTTGTCCAGTCAAGCGGCGCTCCGATCAGGTTACATATGCGCAAGACATTGTGGTCACTCCCTGGAGAGTGGGTCCAGATGATGACAAACGGTCGGTACGCGCCTGACTGGCATGGTCACTGGTGGTATACCAAAACTGTTGTCAATGCTGGGCTCTTCTTTGAGCTGGACAAAGATGTTTTTACCAGACACCAGCCGGCCAGTCAGTTTAAGGCAATGGGTCATTTGTGGTAACCAAAGGGGTTATCAGTTGTTGATGACGACTGTTTTCAGGCAAGGAGATACTGATGAAAGTTCAATGCCGTTTAAGATTTCAATGCTCTCAACAATGGGAAGATCTGTCTCCAACTTCTGATCCGAATGTTGGCTTCTGTCAGTTATGCGGGCAAAACGTTTACAAAATTGACCCGGTGAATCCGGTTCTTGTGAACGAAGAGGTAAAATGTGTTGCCATCAAAACCAGTTCTCCAGAAACAGAGGGTGAATCATACAACCTTGGCGATCTTGAGTGGGTTCATGACTTTGGCTATACAATAATGCTTGAACCAACATTGAGTTTAAGTGATGAACAAATGGTGGAAATTCAATCCATTCTCAAAACGAATGTGGATATTGTGGCTCTGAGACGAGTTCTGGCCTGTGGTCAGGAACGAACACTGGCTTCCCGTGTGACTGAAAAAGAAGCAAAGAAAATTGCAGCCCGATTAAAGAAAGTAGAGGTGAAATTCAAGGCATACCGTTCCTAAACTGCTTTGGTATCAAATCTTTTCAGTCTGGCAATGCCAAAATAACAAATCGGAGGTTTTTATGGTCGAAAAATCTGTCATCCACGAGTGTGACTTTAAGTTCAAATGCCCGATGTACTGGGAGGAGCTTTTGATCCTTGATGATCCTGACAAACGCTATTGCAACGAGTGTCAGCGGGAAGTCTTTTACATTCGAACCCGCGAAGAACTTGAAGAACAGCGCCAGCTTGGCCATTGCATTGCTGCAAGTGTCAATACCTGGGGACTCGGCCTTCCGAGAATCATCACCGGTGGTGCGCGTCCTCTTGTAAAAAAAGGCGTTGAACCTGAAAACCTCCTGATTCTTGGAGATGAACGGGATCGGAATGAACTCCGGATTGCGCTCAGAGAACTGGAAAAAAAGAAGTAGTCAGTAGTCAGTAGTCAGTAGTCAGTAGTCAGTTGTTAACTAACTTTACTCTATTGAATGAGTTGACAGACATAAGGAACAATCAGGACTCAGACAACATCCTGGAAGCAAGTCATACCGATTTGGGCTGAGGGGATTAGGCTAAGGGCTGAGGGAAATACAATACTCTCAATAGTTTAGCTTTCCCATAACACGAATATCTCATTCCAAAACGGTATCATTCTCAATTCTTCATTCTTCATTCAACCTCACCCGCTGACGCAGGTGGTACTGACGCTTCATTCTGGCGTGGCTTCGCCGTTGACGGTTGACGCCTTGTGTTACAGGCAGGTAACATCGAAGCCAGTTCTTTCACAACCGAATATGGGGATGTCACGGTTTCGACGTGGGCAATGCGGTGACCAGAGGCGTGCCGGGAACCATGTAACCCGCTCCTGCATGGAAACAAAACCTGCCAACACGCAGGAATTCGCACTAGCAGCCTAATAAGCTAGCTAGCGTCTGACACGCACGTTGTCTGTGCGTTCGTGATCGGGCGTTACTTTCACAGGCTGGTCCGTCACCTGTACTCAGGGGTGACGGGCGAGATCAAACTGGGTTAGTCTTTGCATCGCGCAGGTCGCTGTTCCGGCTGTGCAAAGATGAAATCTGACGGAAGCGACTACGCTCGTAGGCTCTGCCATCCAAGGTCTGCGGACAGGGGTTCGACTCCCCTCATCTCCATTTTCACCTCCTTTCGGTTGCTTTCCCTTCAACTCATTCATAGTTTTGATGGCACTCTCGTCCGTGCGAGCCTGAACCCACATCCAAATCAATCAGTCTGCAGTTCATCGGGGCCATTTTTTGGCTTTTTCCAGGGACTGGTCTATACTCTTGCGGCCACTGCCCGCAACTTCCTCATGTTCAGCCCAATGGAGAGTAAGAATGAGTTCACCCAACGGTTCAAAAGGCGATATCTTGATCGTTGATGACAATCCAATAAACCTCAACCTGCTATCGAGTATGCTCTTTGATCGGAAATATCACGTCCGGGTCGCCACCAGTGGCCGTCGAGCGCTGGCTGCCACGCGTTCGTGTTTGCCAGATCTGGTGATGCTCGATATCACCATGCCAGAGATGGATGGCTATGAGGTCTGTCAGCAACTCAAAGCCGACCCGCGCAGTCGGGATGTCCCGGTCATCTTTATCAGCGCGCTCGATGAAGTGATGGACAAGGTACGGGCGTTTGAAGTCGGTGGCGTTGATTATGTCACTAAACCCTTCCAGTTTGAGGAAGTGCTGGCCCGCATTGAAAACCAGCTCAAAATTTCCCGCCTTCAGAAAGACCTCGAAACCAAGAATGCAGAACTGGCCCGCAAAAATGAAGAATTGACCCGGTCTCGCGAAGACCTGATGGAATCAAACCGGCGGGCACAGATGATCTTTTCAGCCCTGTCGGAAGTTTTGCCTGGAACCGTGCTCGACGGGAAGTACCGGCTGGAAAAGAAAATCGGAACGGGTGGATTTGGAACCGTGTACGAAGCCATGCATACCGGGTTGAACCGGCTGGTGGCGGTCAAAGTGTTTCAACCGCGTTCTGGTCACGCCACTCAGAGCGATTTGGATCGGTTTCGGCTGGAAGGTGTATCTGCCTGTCGGATTCAGCATCCGAATGCGGTTTCGATCCTCGATTTTGGGATTAGTTCCGCCGGGATTGCCTATCTGGTGATGGAACTGCTCAGTGGTCACCCCTTGACGAAAGAAATCTCCCAACAAGGCCGCCTCGCCCCAGAGCGGTGTGTTGAAATTGCTCTTCCGATCTGTGAAGTCCTGGCCGAGGCCCACGCCGCTGGAATTGTCCATCGTGACATCAAACCAGACAATATTTTCCTCCACCAAACCAAAGACGGCGAAGTTGTGAAAGTTGTTGATTTTGGACTGGCCAAGCTGCTAGGGGAATCCAGAATTGATCTGCAGCATGTCACCATTGGCCGGGTGATTGGGACGCCAACCTATATGTCGCCCGAGCGGCTTGGCAACCTGCCCTATGATGGTCGGACTGATATCTACAGCCTGGGAATTACGCTGTATCAAATGTTATGCGGGCATGTGCCGTTTCAATCCCTCGAAGGCGATATTTGCACGGTGGCCGTCATGCATCTGACCAAAGAAGCTCGACCATTGCGCGACATCATCCCCGGCATTCCACCTGAACTGAATGATCTGGTGATGCGGATGTTATCCAAGTCTCCTGACCGGCGACCGTCCGCAACCGAATTATGCTATGAGTTAAAACATATCCGGTTGCATCCAGTCGGAAACTACGCCTGAAACGAAAGAAGAATGAAGAATTGAGAATGAAGAAAACTTGGTCCTTGGTACCTGGTGCTTTGGAACCAATACCTTCGAAGAACCAGGAACCAGGAACCAGGAACCAGGAACCAGGAACCAAACAATTTCTTCATTCTTCATTCTTCATTCTTCATTCCTGCCCTATCCCCGTTTTTCAGTGATATTCATGCGAGCTTCGATGGCGGCCACCACCGCCCGGCGCGGGTTGACCACTCCCCACCCCTGACGGTCGGTATCAATGTGCGAAAGTCGTTGGGATGTTTTGATCAACAAATGTTTGATTTGAAGCGGCATCAGGTTTGGATTGGCTTCAATGATTTGGGCAATGACTGAGGACACAATTGGCGCGGCAAACGAGGTCCCGTCTACGTGTTTATAATGACCAGAAATGACATTTCGGTCTTGAATTTTGATTTTGACCAGATGGCGAATCAAGTAGGGCGCCAGATTGGCTGAGGCATCCAGTTCACTATCAATTCCAGGATGGGCCAGGAGAATTGGCTTCAGGTTCTGATCATTTGCCCGGTCAAGTTTGTCAAGAAATTCAGCTTCGGCGGCGGTTGGGGTTTGTGGCAGGATTGGCGCTGGCACCCAGATTCCAGGGGCGATGATCTCCGGTTTTTGAAGGCCGTCAATCGTCGGCCCATAGCTGGAGTGATACATGTCGTGAAATTTGGAGTCGAGTGAATTTTTATCGTCCAATCCACCCACCGTAATGACTGACGGCGCACTGGCTGGTGGGACAACCGGGTGGTTGGGGTCATGACCCGCGTTGCCAACCGCCGCCACCACGACCATGCCTGCCCGAACCGCCTTTTCAGCCGAAATGGAAAGCGAGTCCTCCAGATACGACGCTTCATAGTCGCCGCCGCATGAAACATTGATAATGCGGATGTTATAGCGGTCTTTATTTTTAATTACCCAGTCAAAGCCGCGCCGGATGTCGTCATGCTGGATGCGACGGGCGCTCCCGACTTTGACCAGCACCAGTTTGGCGTTTGAAGCAATGCCGCGATACAACCCTTCTGAGAGATAGCCATTGCCGGCGGCAACCACTGAGGTCATCATCCCGTGCCAGCTTGACGCATCACAGTCATTGAGTTCCTGGATGTCATCACTCCCCGTGACAATATTTTTATATTTCACGATCCGATTCAACGGCTTGATCAGGTCTGGGTGGTTGTAAAACCCGGAATCAAGAAAGGCCATGGTCACGCCGCTGCCGGTATAGCGCGGGCTGGCGCCCAATCGAAGCGGCGTGGGAAGAATTTTGAAATCTTTCACTGGTTTGCCATTCGGAAAGTAAATTGAGACACGAGCTTTGGCCCGGGCAAAACGATCAACACAGTCACGGCAGACTCCTTCTTGATCATTCCACCGGGGAAGGTTATTTCGAATGAGTTCACGAACCTCATCTGACACCCGAGATGGGAAAAAAAGTTGTTGGGCTTCAGTTGCGTAATAACACACTGAGCAAAGCACTTGCATTGAGAACTCCGAACCAAGGGAAGTGTAGTAGAGGGGCAAGGTGTTCAATCCGTCAGTCGTCAGTCGTCAGTCGTCAGTCGTCAGTCGTCAGTCGTCAGTCGTCAAGTGTTGGAATTTTGAATTTTATGTATAGTTTATTTTATTATATTTTATTAAGTTAGTAATATAT
>CAZXCE010000027.1:0-30008 GCA_964639175.1 uncultured Clostridia bacterium | reverse complement strand
GATGGAAAACGCCACCCCCGAAGACATCGCCGCAATCCTGGCCACCGTGCCAAACCAGTTGCCGGAATGAATGTCTTCACCTGGGAGCGCGGGCGTCTCGCCCGCAACGGGTTGGGAATGGAGTTCAGGCGGGCAAGATGCCCGCGCTCCCATCTTGAACTGAACCCTTGCCTTTGAGGTATCCAATGTCAGAAACCGTCCTCCATATTAAATTGATTGAACTGGGCAATGGATTGGCTGAATTGCGCTACTATTTCGACAATCCGAATGACTACACGTTGCGCAAACTCGAAACCAAAGTCATCGAACCGCTCATCACGGCGGCGGAAACGGATTACTACACCGTGCGTCCCGCCGATTTGGTGCGGACGGGTCAGAAGCTCTTCAACTGGCTGGACAGTGCTAACCGATTTCTGGCGACGGCGATTGATGAAGCTCCAAAAAACGTGTTGCTGGTGCTGGCGATTTCGACGACGGGAAAGCTGGGGCATCTGCCGTGGGAGACGCTCCACGATGGAAAGAGCTTTCTGGTCGAGAGCCACAGCCCGCGCATCGTGCCGATTCGGTGGACGGACAAAAAAGCGGCTTCCTACCCGATATCAAACCGGGCGTTGCGGGTGTTGTTTATGGCGACTTCGCCGCACGACAGCAAGCCACCGCTTGATTTCGAACGCGAAGAAGCCCTTATCCTCGACGCCACCAGCAAAAAGCCGTTGATTTTGACGGTTGAAGAAAGCGGTAATCTGAAGGAACTTCACGAAACGATTACCACTTTTCCCGATGACGAGCTGGACGTCTTTCACCTCACCGGACACGCGACGCACACCAAAGACGGCCCACAATTTGTGATGGAATCTGACATTGGCACGACCGAACTGGCAACCGGTGCAGAGATTGCCAAAGCGCTCCACCACAAACCCAAACTGGTCTTTCTGTCTGGCTGCAAGACAGGACAGGCAATGAACGCCGGAGATGTGCCGTCAATGGCTGAAACTCTGCTTGGTCACGGGTTTACGGCAGTGCTTGGATGGGGGCGTTCGGTGCTTGAAACCGATGCCAGTCAGGCTGCCGCCGCGCTCTATCACGAACTTTCCTCCGGAGAAAGCCCAGCCCATGCGCTGGCAGCCACCTATGAAAAGTTGATTGAAGAAAAAGCGCGTCACTGGCATTTGCTCCGGTTGTATGTGATTGGCGGCATGCCCAAACCGCTCGTGACGCCGCTCAAAACCAAAGGGCGACAAGCAGCGTCGCCCGCGTCCGTCGCCACCCGGTTTCTGGATGCTGACCGGAAAATCAAAGTTCCAAAACGCGAAGACTTCGTTGGGCGACGGCGGGTGTTGCAACGCTGTTTGAAAGTGCTCAAGTATGAAAAGGAAAAAATTGGTGTCGTTCTCCATGGGATGGGCGGTTTGGGCAAAAGCAGTCTTGCTGCACGGATGTGCGACCGATTGGGCGAAGAGTTCACCCTGGTTATCTGGGTTGGGAGAATTGACCAACATTCCCTGGTCAACAAACTTGCCGAACAGATTCAAATCAATGGGTTTCGCGAGACGCTGCTTGATCCAAAGACCGAGCTAAAGTTCAAGCTGTGGCCGGTTTTTGAACAGATTGAAAAGCCGTTTTTGCTGGTGCTGGATGATTTTGAGCAGAATTTTGAAAGTCACGGCAACAATCTGAAATGGCGTGATGGGTTGCCAGTGCTCTCAGTTGATGCGGTTAAAGTGTTGAAAGCCCTCGCCTTTGCCATTTCCCAAACCAATGGACGCCACCGCGTGATTGTCACCAGCCGCTATGAATTCGCGATTGAAGCCGCCTCCCAGTTTCACATTGAACCAACCCTCGATGGCCTGCGCGATGCTGACTGGCGGAAAAAGATTCGCCGTCTGGAAGCTGGAAAGACCATTCCAACTGACCTCAAAGATGCCCGTGACCATGCCATCCGTGTCGCGGATGGCAACCCGCGCCTGCTCGAATGGCTCTTCAAATTGTTGACCGAATCAAAACTTGACCTGGAAACCATTCTGAATGAAATGGATAAGAAAGAAGCTGCATTCCGGGAAAGCATCCTGGCAGCAGAACTTCTCAAACAACAGGCAGGGGGTCTCCGGCAGGTTCTGGCACGGGCACTGATTTTTGACCATCCGGTGCCAAAAGAAGCGATTGAAGCCATCTGCACCGACATTGCCACTCTTGACCATCACCTGGAGCGCGCCGCCGCCCTGGGACTGATTGAAATCACGGTACTTCCCGGCGATGTGGTTCACTACCGTGTGCCACGCATTTTGCTGCCGTTGTTGAAATCGGAACAGCCAGCCGACCAGAAAGCCCTTTGCCAGAAAGCCACGGCGGCGCTGTATCAATGCTGGTGGAAACCCGACGATGGAGTCATTGAATCACAAGTTCTGGAAATTCATCGCTTAGCCATCTTAGGTCAGGCAAAGAAAATTGCGGTTGAATTAGGAGGCCGACTTTCCCGACATTGGGTCCACACTAGCCGTTTTCATGAGGCGACCACGTTGTGTGAAATGACATTGGAAATTTCACCTAACGATTTTTTGATTCTCCAAAATCTAGCTCAGGCTAAACAAGCGCTAGGTAATATCAACGAAGCACAGGCTTATTTCCAATCTGCATTATTTTATTGCCCAGTGGAAGAGATGATAGAACGAGCCAACATTCTTCATAATTCAGCTAGTCTCTATCTAACTCAGGGAAAAAAAGATGAAGCACTCGCCTTTCTTTACCGAGCATTAACGATTGACGAAAGCCTTGGTAACGTCAGAGGCAAAGCTGCATCGCTTCACGCTCTTGCTATTATCCTTGCTTCCGAAGGCCGGATCGGTGAAGCCGTTGCGCTGTTCAATCAATCCTTAGAAATCAGTGAACAAATTGAGAATATTCAAGGCAGAGCCGCTACACTTTACAACCTTGCGAACCTCCTCTCCCAGCAGGGCCAAGTTGCAGAAGCGCTTACTCTTTACCAGCAAGCATTAGAACTCAATGGAAGCATTGGGCATATTCAAGGTGGAGCTGCTACTTTGCTCCAGATAGCGACTCTCTACGCCCAACAAGGAAAGATAGACAATGCCTTCACCCTTTATCAGCAAGCAGTGAAGCACTTTGAAGATATTGGGCATATTCAAGGCCAAGCCTCTTCACGACATGCAATGGCCATTCTCTATACTAAGCAAGGCAAAATAGATGAAGCTTTTGCCATTTTCCAGGAATCATTAGAACTCTTTGAACGCATTGGGTATGTGCAGGGCAAAGCTGCCACGTTACATGAACTCGCCAGACTTTTCGCCCAACAAGGTCAGACAGAAAAAGCCATTGCTCTTTACAAAGAATCGTTAAGACTTAAAGAAGATATTGAAGACATTAAAGGCAAAGCTCTCACCTTGCATGAATTGGCCAACATTTTCACCCAGCAAGGTTGGGTCGCGGAGGCGCTCGACTTCTACCACCGATCTTTGGAACTCACTGAACACATCGGTGATGTCAAAACCAAGGCTGCCACGCTCATGATGATGGCTCAACTCCTGGCACAAAAAGGGGAGTTTCGAACGGCGATTGGTTATTTGCAGGAATCACAAGCCATCCTGACACAGATCAAATCCCCAGATGCCGAGACCGTGCAAAGTATCTTGATGGATGTTTTGATAGACGCGATTAAAACCCTGCACAGTGAGGAAACTCTGCAAGAATTTATCGCGGCTGTGGAATCGGGTGATGGTCAAAAGATACAGACAATCTTTGGAAAGGTGATGAATCCAGAGCCGTGAGGCCGCAAATCGTAGAAAAAAGAAGGTTTTCTTTCGTGTGTTTCGTGTATTTCGCGGTTTCAATGCCTGAAAAGCGGCGACAAGTCGCCGCACTCCAAAAGGTTTTCTTTCGTGTGTTTCGTGTGTTTCGTGGTTTCAATGCCTGAAAAGCGGCGTCAAGTAGGCCGCACTCCAAATCCTTGTTTCCTTATCGCCGGGCGTGGTGTAATGATCTGAGTGAATCAGCATTCCATTGAAAACATTGTATTTCTCTGAACCCTGAACCCTGAACGGGGTCAGTCCAGTGACAGGAGCACCCATAATGGCAATCCAACTCAAAGACCTCTTACCGGCTTTAACTGAATTGGATCGAGTTGATAAACTTCGGGCAATGCAATTCCTGATTTCAGAACTTGCCAAAGAAGAGCAGCTTCAATCAGGTTCGGATTTGAACTATCCGATTTGGTCGCCTTTTGATTCATTTCAGGCAGCTCAAACATTGCTTGATGCACTTCAAACTGATGCGAGGGCCAATGAGTAGTGTGAAGCAATATCTCTTTTCCCAGGGTAATCTAAATTTTGGTACTGCGGGATTGCTTCCACTTCTTCCACTTGAGTTGGACTTTCAATCTCAATCGGTGTCAACAGTAGGGTTGCTTGATACAGGCGCGACGGTCAATGTTCTTCCTTTTAAAGCAGGGCAGCAACTTGGGGCAACTTGGGAGCCAAAATTAGCCACCATCCAATTAGGTGGGAACCTGGCCCAATATGCAGCACTTCCCCTTATTGTATTTGCAAAGATAGCTCATTTTGCACCTGTACGGCTGGCATTTGCCTGGACGCAGGCCGAGGATGTGCCAGTCATTTTAGGTCAGGTCAATTTCTTTCTGGAATTTGATGTGTGCTTCTATCGCTCGCGGCAGATTTTTGAAATCCAACCCAAAAGGTAAGTCTTTCCATAAGCACTTTACTGGAAATTCCAGAACATTCTTAAACACGAAAAACACGAAGAACACAAAAAAATCAGATACTTGTCAAATTCAATCTCTCAGTAAATAGAGAATGAGGTGCTTATAAATCCAAATGGCGACAAGTCGCCAGGAATGAAAGCGGCGACAAGTCGCCGCACTCCAAACTGACTTTTTCTCACACGGTTATGTGCGAGAATTTTCCAACCCGGTGTGGAAATTCACTCTTCTGGGCTTGAAATCCTGACCTTCCAGGCACGAAACGGTCTCTTTTGGTGTGGCATACGGCTTGCAAATTGAGTTACCTGAGCGCCTGTTCACCTTCGGCAATCCCTTCCCTTTCTCCGGTGTAGAAAACCTCCTCAAATCCGGCTTATTGGTTTTTTCCGCAAACAATTCACCGTCGCACCTGACGCCCGAGTTCCTCCCCCTGGGCCTGAATGACTGGCCGTTGTATTTCTTATGACAAAGGGAGGAAAAGATGAGAAAACAAAGTGTATTCATCTTTTTGCTTGGCGGACTGCTGGTGCTGGGGAGTTCGGTCTGGCAAACCTCTGGGAAGAGATATGTTCCTTCTTCTGAGGCAGCCACCCTGACCAACCTGAATGTCCCGGTCAAAGCGTTCGTAACCACTTTTCCTTCACCAACCAAACAAGACCGGCCACAGTCTGAAGACGCTCTCTGGCAAGACGTTGATGTGGCCATCACCCGTGCGGTCCAGCTCCAGGAACCAAACTGGATCAAACCATTGGAATATCGTTCGGTTGCGCTCAATGAAGGCGCGCTGGCTGGGGTTTTAAATCGAGCCCCGCTGGAGTTCAGCCCTGAATTCCTCACCAACCGGGCCATCATGACGTTCCCAATGCCGGATGGCTCTTTTCAGCGGTTTGCGATTGTCGAATCGCCAGTCATGGGGCCGGAACTGGCCGCTGCCTGGACACACATTCGCACCTATGCCGGTCAGGGAATTGATGACCCGACGGCAACTGTTCGGTTTGATATATCGCCGGTGGGTCTGCGCGCCATGATCCTTTCAGCCGACGAGACCGTGTTTATTGACCCCGCCAAACGCGGCGGTACCAATCTCTATTTGAGTTACTTCAAACGCAACTACCTCAATGCAGAGAAAGAAGCCTTTGCCTGTGAAATCCCGTCACCGGAACCGGATCTCCCGGATCTGGACCATCACCGTTTGAGCGTCACACCAAAGGCACTTCCCGCTGAAAATCCAATTCGACTGCGAACCTATCGCCTCGTGGTGTGTGCCAATGCCGAATATGGCAACGCTGCCGGAGGTGGTGTCCTGGCCAATGCCCAGGCGGCAGTCGTCACCACGGTCAATCGGGTCACGGGTCTCTATGAACGGGATCTGGCGGTTCGCCTGAACCTGGTGCACGCTTATGTCTTTGTTGGTACCACAACGGCTGACCCATTTACCGATGGTGCCAACACCAATGCGGGGACAGCCTGGGTTGAAAATACTGCCTATATCAACACCAACTGGGGCGATGCCAATTACGACATTGGTCACTTCTTTTCAACTGGTGCGGGCGGCGCAGGTGATATCGGTCAAGTCTGCGTTACTGGACGCAAAGCCAACGGTGCAACCGGGCAAGGTTCACCGACTGGCGACGCCTATGATATTGACTACGTTGCTCATGAAATCGGTCACCAGTTTGGTGGTCGTCACACCTTTAACTCAGGCGGCCCTGGTGGATGTGCCGCCGGGACACGCGACACCACCGGTCCGTTGCCAAATACAGTTGAACCTGGCAGTGGCACCACGATCATGGCCTATGCCGGAATTTGCGGAAATCAGGACCTGCAACTGGTCGGTCAAGGTGAAGGCCCAAACGGACAGGTTTTGACCGGTGCCAGCGATGACTATTTCCATTCAACCAGCATTGAACGCATCAATGACAACATCACGACCGGCACCAGCACGTGCGGCGTCCAGACCGTCACGGCCAACAACCGGCCAGCGGTTGATGCCGGAGCCAATTTCACGATTCCGGTTAGTACTCCGTTCACGTTGACTGCCGCCAGCGGCAGTGACCCGGACAGCAACCCAATTACCTACTGCTGGGAAGAAATGGACCAGGGAACGGCGATTACCTCGGGCAGCGTTCCAAACCCGGACCTGGGTGACAACGCGATTTTCCGCTCGTGGCAGCCAGCCGTCAGTCCATCGCGGACATTCCCTGAACTTTCAGTCATTTTGAATGATCCGACCAAAGAAACCCGGCCTGGGCGCTATGCCAAATCCCTGATTGGCGAAGTTTTGCCCACGACCTCGCGCACGATGACCTTCCGCTGCACGGTGCGCGATAACCAGTCCGGCGGAGGCGGCGTCAACTGGGATTCCATGACGGTTACCTCCAGTGCCGGCGCCGGACCATTTGTGGTCACGGCCCCAGCAGCCAGCGTTTGCTGGCCAAACAATGTCGCACAAACAGTTACCTGGAATGTGGCCAACACCAATAATGCGCCGGTTTCGTGTAGCAATGTGAAAATTACGCTGTCAACTGATGGTGGTGTGACCTTCCCAACCGTACTGATGGCAAGTACCGCCAATGATGGCAGCGAAGCCGTGACGATCCCTGCCGGTACCACTTCGGCTCAGGCACGGATTAAAGTTGAAGCCGTTGGAAATATCTTCTTTGATATTTCGGACAATTTTTCACTCAATCAGCCTCCAACGATCACCCCCACGCCGGTAACAGTTGACGCGGGTGAATCAGTCATGGATGTGCAGATTGCCACAGTGAGCGATCTGGAAGATGCCGCCGGCACGCTCACCGTCACCACGGTTGGAATGCTGCCAGCCGGAGTGACCATCACTGACATTCAGAACACAAACGGCACGATTTCTGCTGATGTGGCAGCCGATTGCACCGCGACGGTGGGCGCCAAAAACATTACGTTGCGGGCGACAGATTCCTGTAGCGGTACGGCTGACACCACGCTCGTGGTGACCGTTCGCAAATCGCCTCCGACCATCACGGCTTCCCCAACCATCAGCCGGCAACAGGGAACGCTGGCGACCGTCCCGGTGACCATTGCCACGATTGGCGACACCGAAACACCGATTGCCTCGCTCATCTTTACGGTGACACAACCGATGGGAATCCAAATCACGAATGTTGCCATCAATCCGGGAACGGGTGTGGTTCAGGCCGAAGTGCTCGCCGCCTGTACGGCAACCCTGGGTGACAACCTGGTCACGCTTGAAGTTCAAGACGGCTGTGCCCAGACGGCCACCGCGACGTTGACAGTGAACGTCACAGCCAATGTGCCGCCAACGCTGGGGAATTATCTCAACACAACCGTCATCTGGGAGGGCAACGTCGTGGTCACACCCGATGCCGCGCCCAGTGACAATGGAATGACCGCATCGGTCACCGTCACGGCCACGCCAATGCCGCCCACGCCCTATGCGTTCACCGGGGTCCTGATGGTTGATCAAATCACGGGTGTTGTCACAATTACCAATGCCGGACTTCCAGGCATTTACCTTGTAACCATCACGGCAACCGATAATTGTGGCGATTCTTCTCAGGCAACATTCCTGCTCAATGTCATTTCAGTCGAACTCAGCAACCTGTACGTTCCCGATACCATGAACAACCGGGTTCAACGCTTCGACGGTGTGACCTGGTCAACGTTGGGTACTGGAACAGTTGGGTCAGGCAATGGTCAGTTTCATTCGCCTGAAGCCGTAACCACCGACTTCATTGAACAGGTGATCTATGTCGCCGATACCGGAAACAATCGCATTCAGTGGTTTGTGGCAGGCAGTGGATGGTCTAACTTTGCCATGACCGGCAGTGGCCTGAATCAGGTTCGGGCGCCACAGGGAGTGGCCCTGGATCAGGCAGGAAACCTCTATGTTTCCGACACCGGAAATGGACGTGTGCTGAGATTTAACGGCGGGAATCCTGGAAATGCCGTGGTCCTGGCTACGACGGGGAGCGGATCCGGACAGGTTCGCAACCCGCGTGGACTGGCGATTGACCTGAACTTTAACCTGTATGTGGTTGATCAGCTCAACCAGCGAATCTTGAAAATTGCGGGCGCCGATATGGTGACCGCTGCCAATACGGGTACGACGCTGGTCACGATGGGCACGGGCCCAAGTCAGGTCCGGTCTCCCGAAGGCATCACGGTTGATAATAACGGGCACGTGTACGTGGCTGACACGGCCAATAACCGGGTGGTGCAATATGCCAACGGGAATCCGGCCACTCCGACGGTTTGGTGCCAGATTGGCGCCAGCCCAGGTCAAGTCCGTGGACCAGAAGGCGTAGCCGTGACCCGATTCCTCATTGGACCAATGATTGGCCACTCACTCAGCGTGGCAGACACGATGAATAATCGAGTCCAGTCACGACTCCTGGCCGGTGCCACCTGGACAATCTGGGGAAACAGCGGCAGTGCCTTGGGTCAGTTCAAATCCCCTGGCAAGTTGCGTTAGCGTTGTTTCTATCGGGTGAAACCTATCTCCGAAGGCAGGCCGCCAACCGGCCTGCCTTCTCTTTTCCTGGATCAGGCTTGAACCCAAACCTGGTTGAAACCGTGGGCTTCGCACCACGGCTATTGCACAACGACCCTCCGGGCCTAAATCGCCTATCCCCTATCCCCCATCCTCCATCCCCTATCCTCTATCCCCTATCCTCCATCCTCTTGTTCCTTCACCTCTGGGCGTGGTGTAATGCCTCAGGCTAACCAACCATCCACACGATAGAATCATTCTCCTCTGTCAGGTACTTTTCACTCCTGGCGGCTGCACACGAACTCAGATCTTTATCAAACACTTTATTACAACCAGATTATAAGGAGCGCATTTTTATGATGAATGATAAACACCAATTTTCACGATGGGTTACCCTTATTGCAGCAATTGGAATGTGTGTCTTTCAGCCTGGGTTCGACAGGTGGATCGCCAGTGGAAAACCGCTCCTCAAACAATCTCCGAATGCCGCCCAAACGACGTTTTCAACCTATCTTGGCGGAAACAGCAGCGAATCTATTGTGACGACGCTGGCTGATAGTGCCGGGAATAGCTACGTCATAGGGTCAACCAGTTCGACTGATTTTCCAACGCTCAATGCAATTCAATCCACGCTGACGCTCCCGACCGTGCCGGGTGCGACGGTGACGAAGCTTGATCAGACTGGAAAACTCGTTTATTCGACCTATATTGCCGGGCGTGAACTCCTGACGATCCACGATGCCAGAGTGGATGCCGGAGGGTCGCTCCATCTGGTTGGCTCGACCACCGCGAAGAATTTGCCGACGTTCAAAGCCTTCCAGTCAGAAAATGGCGGACGCCGCGATTTGTTTGCCGCCAAACTTGATCCGACCGGAAGCCTTGTGTTTTTGACCTACCTCGGAGGCCGCTCCAACGAAGAATTCAAAGCCTTCGAACTCGACTTTGCCGGCAATCTGTTTATTGCGGGCACGACGCTTTCGGCGAACTTCCCGCAAAAGCGCGCTTTCCAGAAAAAAACGGATGATCCAAACCGGGATGGACAGATTGACGTGTTTGTGACCAAGGTCGATCAGACCGGGAAACTGGTCTTTTCAACGCCGCTCGGTGGAACAGGGAGCGACGCCGAAGCCCTGGTTGCTATGAAAGTTGATCGTTCGGGAAATGTTGTCCTGGCCGGCACGACAGATTCCGGTTCGTTTCCAGTGAAAAAAGCTTTTCAGCCCAAACGCCGGGGAACGACGGATGTCTTTGTTACAAAGCTCGATGCGCGTGGAAAAGCGATTTATTCAACTTATCTTGGCGGTGGTGCTCCCGATCTGGTCCACGGTATCGCCCTTGATCAATCAGACAATGTAGTGGTTTTCGGAATTACCAACGCGGTTGATTATCCAACCGTCAATGCCTTTCAAGCAGCCTATAGCGGTGCGGAAGATATTTTCTTGACGAAATTGAATGTCATCGGCGGCGTGGTTTTTTCGACGCTTCTGGGTGGCAGCAGCAACGAGCACATTGGGTTGCCGGCGACGTACACCAACGGGTTACATATTGATTCAGCCGGGTTTATCTATGTGAACGGCTATACGCTTTCTACCGACTTTGGCACACGCAATGCCGCCCAATCGGTCAGTACTGGTGGCGGAGACCACTTTGCCGCCCGACTTTCGCCAACCGGAGAGATGATCTTTTGTACCTACCTGGGCGGACGTGCCCGCGAAGAACTCGGACGTGGATTTGTTGATTCCGGTCAAAACTTGTATGTCATCGGCACAACCTGGTCGGGAAATTATCCGATAGCCAATGCCTTCCAGCCCGAACATGGCGGTGCGGCTGATGTCGAAGTAACGAAATTGAACCCACAAGGCGAACTTGTCTTTTCGACCTACCTTGGCGGAAGCAGCCTGGACCTGATTACCAATGCCGTTGAGGCGCCGGATGGTTCCTTTATTGTGACGGGAGAGACAACCTCAAACGACATTCCGCTCGTGAACCCATTTCGGAGCGCCCAAGCCGACCTCTTTGTGTTGCGTATTTCATCGAACGGCACGGTTGTTTATTCGACATACATTGGCGGGAACGGAACCGATAAACTGCTGGCAGGAAATGGAGTAACCGTTGATCAGGCAGGCAATGCGTACCTTTTTGGCGAAACCAATTCGAGTGATTTTCCACTGGTCAACGGAGGCAGCAAACAGCCTCAATCAACCTCTGACCTCGACTTTTTTATCACGCGGCTTGGTGCCCAGGGCACCGTTTCCTTTTCAACCTGTGTGGGCGGAACATCGCTTGAACTCAACGGCTTTCCATTACTTTCCGTAACTGGACGGGTTGTGTTTTTCGGTCAGACCCGATCATCCGATTTTCCACTAACGAATGCCGTCCAATCAAACCTGAACGGCGAACAGGATTTATTTGTCACCGCGATTGAAACTCAATAATTGGTTTCGATACCGGGGAAGGATAAGAAGCAAGTCACTGAACTGACAAAACAGAATTGATTTCGATACTTTACTGCCCACGTTTCAACTGTTCATTTTGCCGTTTGAGATTTTCCAATGTTTCCTGGATTGAAGGAACATTCAGTTGGGCTCGTTCCTGGTCAGTTACAGCCTTTTGATCAAAAGGCTCAACCGTCCACTGATTGTTTTCCATTTTTGACTGGGTACCGTAAATTTGAGGCTTCCCAACTGACCATAAATAGCGATCCCAGGTCGCGGCTGAAAGCCATTTGGCCTGTTCTACCTTTGGGTCTAGCTCAAGTGCTTTTTTGCAGAACTGATGAGCCATCAAATAATCTTCGGATTTCAAACTGTGCTGGAAAATCATTGCGGCATGATAATGATCCTGTGCTGTTTTCAGACGACCTGCTTTGATAAATTGCCTGACCCAGGTTCGCCGTTGTTCATCGTGTTTTGAGACGACCTTCCAATCTATTTTTTCAGGAAGCCGTTCAGCCTGGTCTTCCTCGTACATTGTAAATAATTCAGGATCATAGAGATGGGCATTCTTTTTCAGCATCTCATCCCAGTTTTTTTTCAATTGTTTCTCCAGCTTTGACCAGTCTTTTGACTGTCGCAACCGGGGTAAATCGGGGTCGAAGCGCGCATGGGGCCAGCTTGAGTATCCTTTATCCAAGGCTCTCGAAAGGGCTGCTACGGCTTCAGAACGTCGGTTCAGGAGCTCATAATCACAAGCCAGGTCATAGTTCATGACGTCATCGTCGTCACCCCGTTTGATAATCTCTAAGAGGTAATCAATTGCTTTCTGATAGTTCTTCGCTTGATAAGCCTGGCTGCTATAAAAGAATAATAACCAGGAATCCTCTGAAAATCGCCAATTCCCATCTTCTTTTCTCAGCCAGTTACGCTCACCATTCTTTTTAAGACAAAGCACTTCGGAGGCATCAGCCGTTGCCCACAGAGTCCCCTCAGCCAATTCTTTTAAGTGTTGACCTACGATTTCTTTTTGCTCGCGCAATCTTCCCAGTTTGCGAACCAACACGCGTTCAAGTTCACCCTTATCCGTATCTGGATTTACCCCTAAGGCCAACAAATTTGACCGTAATAATCGCCTGGTAAAGAATGACAAATAGTACTCGCCTACCTTGTCAGCCAGTAACAATGAAGTCTGGCGATCTATAAAAGCTTTGATTTCAGTAGTCTGCTGATCTGAGGCGGGAGACACCCCTGGGATTGGAGGCTGCTGGGAGGTGACAGATGATTGATTGAACCGGCTGGCTTGGACTGGGCTAAAGATAGGTAGCCAAACCGGACACAAACCTGTAAGAAGTAAAATTATGATAGCCAGCGAGTGAAGAATTGTCCGATTTTTCATAAGGCTCCGCCATGTTTTTTGTTTGTAAGGAATCAGGTGCAGATGAAGTTTTGGTTTTGGAGTTCGTCTGATCAGGTGTTTAATTTTTCTTTAGCTGATCATTCAGTTGGTTAATGCGGCTCAATGTTTCCTCAATCGAAGGTACATTGAGCTTTTCTCTTTCTTCATCCGAGACGGCCTTTTGATCAAAAGGCTCAACCGTCCACTGATTGTTTTCCATTTTTGACTGGGTACCGTAAATTTGAGGCTTCCCAACTGACCATAAATAGCGATCCCAGGTGGCGGCTGAAAGCCATTTGGCCTGTTCCACGTTTGGATCCAGTTCAAGTGCTTTTTTGCAGAACTGATGAGCCATCAAGTAGTCTTCAGATTTGTAGCTGTGTTGGAGAATCAATGCTGCATGAAAATAATCATACCCTGTCTTTACACGACCTGCCTTGATGAATTGCTTGACTTTGGCACGTCGTTGCTCATCGTGTTTTGAGACCACCTTCCAGTTCATTTCTTCGGGAATCCGCTCAGCCTGGTCTTCTTTGTACATTGTAAATAATTCAGGATCATAGAGATGGGCATTCTTTTTCAGCATCTCATCCCAGTTTTTTTTCAATTGTTTCTCCAGCTTTGACCAGTCTTTTGACTGTCGCAACCGGGGTAAATCGGGGTCGAAGCGCGCATGGGGCCAGCTTGAGTACCCTTTGTCGAGAGCTTTTGAAAGTGCGGCCAGAGCTTCGGAATTTTGGTTCAAAAGTGCATAGTCACAGGCCAGATTGTAGTTCATGGTAGCATCGTCTTCACCACGATTGATTGCTTCTTGAATGTAGGCAATTGCCTCTTGATACTTCTTGGATCTATAAGCTTGCTGGCTGTGAAAATGTAATAACCCTGAGTCTTCTGCAACCCGCCAATTGCCGCCATCATTTCGGAACCAGTATCGCCCCCCCTGCTCAGTGATGCAAAGGACTTCAGTGCGATCTGGAATTGTCCAAAAAGTACCGTTGGCTAAGTCTTTCATATGTTGAAGGGCAGTTTCTTTTCTTTGATCAATCTTGCCCAATTTAGCAGTAAGCAGTTTTTCAAGCTCTTTTGGGTCTGTTTCTGGGTTAATTCCTAAGGCCAATAAATTTGACCGCAAAAATCGGCTGGTAAAATATGATAAATAGTGTTCGCCTACGTTGCCCGCATTTAACAACGAGGATTGGTGCGCTAAAAAGGCTTTGATTTCAGTAGCTTGCTGGTCTGAGGCAGAGAGCAGCCCTGGAATTGGAGGTTGCTGGGAGGTGGCAGATGGTTGGTTGAACTGGCTGGCCTGAATGTTCTTACTTATGGAGTCGTTCCAGGTATAAAATCCGATAAGCAGTAGAATTATCAAGGCAAACTGTCTGCGCCTGGTTTGTTTTTTCATAAGTATCCCGATTGTAGCAAAACTTAACTTCAGGAGATTGAAACACATTTGTGCATCATTGAGAGTCAATTACAGCATCAGTGCCTTGAATGAATCAAACTATTTTGACCTGTTTGATTCCAGGCAAAAATTTTTTGCAAAATCGGTAGCCATTGCTACCCACAAATGGCTTCACCCAAATGGGCAGTACAGAAATCTCTGGACCTCATCCAGCACGATGGATTTTGAGAATTAGGGTTCCAGACTCTGGGCTCTTGGAAAGACGAAAAGGACGAAAAAAGTGAATTTCGAAAACCCGGAATCCGGGCAAGGTGACAGGATGACAAGTCGTAAACTATCTGTTCAGATAGTCAACACTATCCTTTTGGGTGATGAGTCGTCGTTTCTGACAATCTGAGACGGCATTTATAAGTCGGGTTGTAAATTATAGTTATTAGATTGTATTTAAAGATCTTACAAGAACTTTTATTTAATAATTAGTATTAAGGTGACTGCCTGGAACGACATTTGCACTGCAGACCCCTATGTTGGAGATTATCCAGTGGGTGTCACACTGGATTGAAAAAATTACACCAGTTTGCAGTCAATCGCCCTGAGTCAACAAACAGCCAGATTATTCAATTAAAAGATGTTGAACAGGCTGCGCACTCCTGACTGCAAACTGGGATCAGAGTGAGGTTGCTGCTATGCTGCGAAACTACATTCAGCTTTTGAAATGTCAGACATCTACTGGAATATTTTTTCTCGCGCTGCTCATTTTGAGTTTGATGCTCTCGCCAGTTGCGAGCCTGGATCGAAAAGAGGCTGTCCCCCAGGCAACAGGTTTACCGACGGGGTTTCCTGAAATGGAAAACGAAGCGAATTTCGAGGCTCAAGGAGAGCCCCGCGCTCAATCGGGAAATTTTCAGCCACAGTCCGGAGTGGAAATTGATTGTGTCTCACGAGCGGCGCAACCATTGTTAGATACTGCCAGCGGGGACAACAACGCCAATCTACGTTCTCTCAGTGCAGATGGACGGTACCTGGTATTTGGAAGCACTGCCGCCAACCTTCTTGCTGGCCAAACTGAAAATAACGGTGTATTTCTCTATGATCGAGTCACTCGCCGGATTGAACTCGTAAGTCGGGCGGCGGGTACAACGACAACACAGGCAAATGGCGGTTCATTCAATCCCGCCATCAGCGGCAATGGCCAATTCATTGCTTTTTTGAGTTTGGCGACCAACTTGGTGCCAGGGCAAATCGATACTAACCAGAGCTACGATGTGTTTCTCTTTGATCGCTTGTCGGGGATCACGCAGCTTGTGAGCCGAGCAGCGGGAACCACTACAACGACATCATCTCACGGAAGTGGCAATTATCAGGGGTCACCTGAGATCAGTACAGATGGGCGCTGGATTGCATATGATGGTTTCTCGACCGATTTGGTACCAGGTCAAACAGATACCAATAATTCGTGGGATGTGTTTCTTTTTGACCAATTGACAGGCATAACACACCTCGTAAGTAAGGCGGCGGGGACCAGCTCAACAACGGGAAATCATTATTCACAACGCCCCGCACTCAGTTCGGATGGGCAAATTCTTACGTTTCAAAGCTTATCCACCAACCTGGTGGACGGCCAGGTGGATACGAATCAGGACATAGATATTTTTGTGTTTGATCTCAGATCAGGTATCACACAACTTGTGAGTCGGGCAACTGGAACCACTACCACCACCGCCAATCAAAGTTCCCATTCATACATCAAGTCAGGAATAAGTGCTGATGGGCAATGGATTACGTTTTCGAGTCACGCTACAAATTTAATCACTGGCCAAATAGATACCAACCGGACTTCAGATATCTTCCTCTTCAATCGGTTGTCAGGAATAACTGAATTAGTCAGTCATCACGCTGGGGCCATAAACAGCACCTGCGATGGCTTTAGCTTTTACAGTAGTCTCAGTAGTGACGGTTCATGGGTCGTTTTTCAAAGTTCGGGGTCAAATCTCGTATCAAATCAAATGAATGCTCGTATCGGTGATTATGGTGATATCTTCTTGTATAACCGGTTGTCGGGGGTGACGCAGCTTGTGAGCCGGGCAGCAGGAACAAGTACCACCACTGGAAATCGCCAATCCAGGTCCCCAGAGATAAGTGCGAATGGGCAATGGGTTGTATTTCAGAGTTTTGCAACCAATCTTGTTCCAGGCCAGGCAACATCTATTTCTTATAATCCAGGCGCCACATTTGTGTATGATCGGGTCACTGAAACAACCAAATTGGCGGGCCTGGATAGCGCATCAACTCCAACCACGGGGAATGGGTATTCGCGTGAACCAGCGATCAGCGCGGATGGGAATTGGATTGCGTTTGATAGCACCGCAACAAACCTGATTGAGGGAATTACTGATATTCCAAATCCTGATGTTTTTTTGGTTGATCGAAATACAATGACCCCGACGCTGGTGACACGGCACTTTCCTGGAGCTGCCAGTCAAACCGGGTTGGGGAAAAGCACCCTTGATTTTATGTGGCGTCCACGCCTTTTCGAACTCGCCAGATGGACATCTGAAAATCGCCAATCCATGAGTAGCGATGGCCGGTACATAGTGTTTAGCAGTGATGCGCCAAACCTGGTTCCAGGCCAGATAAGAACGTCTTATTATTCGTACAATATCTTTGTACGTGACCAGGTAACCCAAACGACGACTCTGGTAAGCCGGGCCGATGGAACCACCGTTACCGAAGGAAATGAGTATTCAAATGTTCCAGCCATCAGTGCTGATGGCCGGTGGATTGTTTATACCAGTTTGGCCACAAATTTGGTTCCAGGGCAAATAGACGTCAACCAAAAACCAAACATCTTTTTGTATGACCGTTTAACTGGGATAACAGAAATCGTGAGCCGGGAGGCTGGTACCACGGCTACCGCTGGAAATAGTGACTCTCGGACTCCCGCCATCAGCGCTGATGGAAGGTTCATTGTCTACTCAAGCCAATCCGTGAACCTGGTACCTGATTTCATTGATCAGACACCTGAAAATGATGATATTTTTGTCTATGATCGGTTGACTCGAACCACTGAACTGGTCAGCCGAGCGGCTGGAACGACGGCCACAACTGGAAATGGAGCGTCATTCAGCCCGGCAATAAGCGATGACGGGAAATTTATTGTTTTTCAAAGTCGAGCTACTGATTTAGTGTCAGGCCAAACAACTGTAAATGCCGGGCAAAGTGATATATTTGTAGTTGATCGGGAGACCAAAACAACAACACTTGTGAGCCGGGCCGCAGGCACAACGACAACCACTGGGAATAATTGGTCGCGGCTCCCTAAAATAAGCGCCACCGGGCAATTTATTACTTTCATTAGTATTGCAACCAATCTGGTTCCGTCTCAAACCGATACCAATGGGGGTTCCGATGTGTTTGTATTTGACCAGGCTTCTGGATTCGTCCAGTTAGTGAGCCGAGCTGTTGGAACCAGCACCAGCACGGGGAATGGCTATTCTTTAAATCCAGCAATCAGTGGTGACGGGAATTTTATTGCCTATTCAAGTTTGGCGACCAACCTTGTCTCGAATCAGAGTGATACGAACGGGGAGTTGGATGTGTTTGTGTTTAACCGGGTATCTGGAACCACTCAACTGGTGAGCCGGATGACTGGAAAAGACCAGACAACAGGGAATGCTGCTTCAACGACTCCAATGCTGGGCGCCAATGGGCAATTGATTGCATTTGAAAGCGTTGCGACCAATTTGGCTCCAGGCCAAACTGATGTGAATGGAACCTCTGACGTTTTTGTTTTTGACCAACCCAGCGGTCAGATCCAGTTGGTCAGCAGAACTGTTGACTCACCCTTCATGACAGGTCGGAGACATTCAGATCTTCCCCAAATCAGTCAAAATGGCCAGCATATCGTGTTTCAAAGTTCCTCGAATGATTTGATACCTGACGATTACAATAACAATCCTGATGTTTTCGTGGCTGAGGTTTTGCCACCCGTGAACGCCACCCTCACTGGCGGAGGAACCATCTGTACCACCCAATCAACCAGTCTCACCGCCACAGTGATTGGGGGAACGCCGCCCTACACACTGACCTTGACCAACGGTGGCGGAACCCAAACTGGGAATAGCCCATTCACCTTTACCGTGTCTCCCTTGGCCACCACCACTTATGCCATTCAGTCTGGGACAGACGCCAGCGGCAATCCTGTCACGGGAAACGGAAGTGCAACTGTAACCGTCAATGTCTGCGCGGAGTTGCCTTCACTCCTGGTTGCCGACACGACAAACAACCGTATTCAGCGGTTTCAGGGAACCACCTGGTCAGTGGTTGGCCCGGGGACAGTTGGATCAGGAACAGGTCAATTCCGCACCCCAGAGGCGGTTGCCTTTGACCAGACCGGGCGAATTTATGTGGCTGATACGGGAAACAATCGCATTCAATGGTCAACCAATGGCGGCACGACCTGGGCTATCTTTGCAGCCACCGGCAGTGGATTGAATCAGGTGAACGGACCCCGTGGATTGGCACTTGATCGGAACGGCAACCTCTATGTGGCTGACGGCGGCAATAACCGGGTGGTCCGCTTTAACAACGCAGTCCCTGGAAATGCCGTGCTGCTGGCAACGAACGGCACAACCAGTGGACGGGTTCAAAATCCTAATGGCCTGGCAATTGACACCACCTTCAACTTGTTTATTGCCGATACTGGAAATAATCGAATTCAGAAGATCACCAATGCCAGTACCCAAACCCTTCCCAATACCGGAACAGTGATTGCTGGGATTGGGTCTGGATTGACAAGTGTTCGAATGCCACAGGGCGTGGCGGTTGATTCAGTTGGTAATTTGTATGTTGCTGACACTGGAAACAACCGTGTCACTCGATTTGCCGGCGGGAATCCTGGTACGGCAACCTTGCTGGCTGGATCGGGAACAGCACTGGGGCAAGTCCGCGCACCTGAAGGGGTTACCATCAGTTCATTTTCAACCGGTCCCCTGGCTGGAGGATTATCATTAATTGTCAGTGACACCAGCAATAACCGAATTCAAGGGCGACTTCTGAATGCAACCATCTGGAGATTGGTTGGCACACCCAATGGCCTGGGGAGCAGTCCAGGTCAATTCCGGACACCGTCAAAGATTCGATAAGGATCCATCGAATTTCGGATACATATTTCCTGGAAACACTGGTATCGTGCCGGCACTCAATCTGTTGATGATCAATGATTTACCGGCGAGATGCCAGTGCTTCCAGGAAAAAAACATTTCGTCTTTTCAAAAATCCGGAACCACGAAAAAACCTCACCCCAACTGTCCACTGATAATCGCCCACGCAGTCAGCGCACTGTTGAAACTGGTGTAAAACCCATAGGCATTGTACAACGCGCTTCCCCAGTTGCTTTGTACATCAACCGGGAGTGCGGCATTTGACACCGGGTCTGAAAGGTTTCGTACAAACCCAAACAACGTTGTATGTTTGAAACAGGCTCGTGCGACGATGGCGTCATCCATCTCAATACAGGCAAAATTGGCATAATTGCCATCGGTATTTCCGACAATAAATGTCGCGGTCGTCAATACTGATGTCCCCGACGGTGTCATGTTATAAATCAATGGAATGGGGTCTCCCATATCCAGATTGTTCGGGTCAAACTGGCTCAACGTGTAGTCAGTCCCATAGTACTGGTTGAATTGCTCGGCAATGGATTCCAGGTCGGATTCAGTCGTCGGCACCGGAAACAGCAAATAGTCAAAATTTGGGGCTTCCAGAACTGACCAGTTCGCCAGCCACGAATCCTGATAGGTAATCCAGTCAGATTGCGGAACACAGGGGAGATAAAGCGTTGCGGCACGGATCACTCGCACGGTTCCAGTGTGGTCATAGACCTGCGCTCCACCAGCCGTGCCGGTTGAGAGAATTAACGACGGCTGAACGGCGGCAATCAAATTGGCCACCATTTCCTCCAGGTAGGTCGGCCCCGGCCACGGATAATGGGTGTTTGATTTGAACAACAAGACGTTCTTTCCCTGGATTTGAACCAGCCGGTAATACCCCCAATACGTCCAGGGATCAGAGCCTGAATATGGCGGCATTCCCCAGTTGTATATCTGCCAGCCGCTCCAGTAGGCGGTGTTTTGCTCTGAATAAGGCATCGTACCGCTGCTGTTACAAAAAACCTGCTCCAGAGCCGCCCATTCAGTCGGCGACCAGGTAATGAGAATCACGTCCGCCTGGGGGAGTACTCCAGCGGGCGTGTCGAGTAAAACCGGTGCTTGCTGGCCAATCAAACTCCAGTCAATCGAAGGCAACGGCGGCGTGTTTTGAATCACGGGCACAAAATAGGTGTCCTGTTGAACTTGTCGCATGGTATCAACTCCTGTCGTAAAATCCTGTTTTTAGCAATCGCGATGGTTTCTCAAACAAATCTTTCGAACAATTACTGTTGATCAAGTCAAAATCAAGGACAAATCTTGTTGGACTGGCGACAAGTCGCCAAAGATGAAAGCGCCGACAAGTCGGCGCACTCCAAAGCTATTTACGGTCTTCAAATTTGCGGGTAATCGGCATATGATGACACCGCTCCACTCAAAAAACTCAACTCTTTTTGACTTTATCCAGGTTCCATAAAATCGCAGTTACGAGACGCTCAACTCAATCAGGGTATGGTTTGCCGCGCCATTCCTGGTTGCTTCACGTCTTCCCCTCAACCACCACACTGGTCAGTTTTTTCTGCCCCGAAAGACTGGCAAGGTTTGCCCTGGAGCCAATTCGTATGTCCTCCCCTCAAGGCCAGAGCCATCCTGTCTCCCGACGTTTGTTTCAACCTGCCATTGGATTTGTTTTCAGTCTGAGTTGCTGTTTGCTGCTCGGATGGTACGGCGTTTCAATCAATCAACCTGCTGCTGCCTCATTGCCTCAAGCTCAAAAACAGTCTGACGTCTCGTCCATTTCGCTCTTTACGGCTGGGCGCGGGAATCCCTATGTCAATGTGACAGATGGCCGCCCGTTGAGTACCTTGCGTAAAGTGACACCCACGGCTGAAACCACCAGTTCCATCGCCCAACTCACGCCGCTGGCACTGACTTCGGGCGATTTTACCGGAGACGGCCTGCCGGATCTGGTGAGCACCTACACCGATGGCTTTCAGGGTGTGGTGCGGCTGCATCCTGGAAATATGGACGCGCACGATCCAAACTCACCTGCGGCTCAAGCACACAAGCAAACCGGGACCTTTTCAGATGAACCGTTCCTGTCACCACTGGCAGAGGTGACCGTCCCTCAGCCAGCACACTTTGTTGGAACCGGAGATTTTAACGCCGATGGTCGGCTTGATATTGTGACAGCAGCCCAGGGCGGAACCGCGTTGTTCTGGATTGCGGGAAATGGGCACGGCGGATTTGAAGGGCCATCAATGATTGAGGTGGATGGACTGATTACGGCCTTTGCGAGCGGCGAAGTCAACCAGCCGGATGGATCACCAGACATTGTGCTGGGAATCATTCGCCAGGATCAGGCTCTGGTACTGGTCTTTGAATCAACCGCTGATGGCTTGTTTGGCACACCGAAAACCATTGTACTTCCCTTCCCGGCGACGAGTCTGGCGCTGGGACGCATCAATGATGATTCGTGGTCGGATCTGGTCGTGGCGGCTGAAACCGAGTTGCTGGTGATTCAAGGCCGGGATCGCCTTTCGGTTCTGAATGAACCGTCGTTTGACGCCGCGCTCAAGTCCCGACGAGTTTTTTCTGAACCGGTTGTCAGTGTGGTGACTGGTCGCTTTGCCAGCACAACGCACGATGACATTGCCCTCTCAACCCAAAGTGGAGAAGTTCTGGTGCTCGATGATGTTGACCACCGGCGCCACGAACTCCCAGAATCTGAAAACGAAGCGTCCACACAAACACGTCGCCCAGTGGTTGGGCAAACCCGAATTCCGCTCGAACAATGGCAACCGCACTCTCTTGGGAACATCATTCCTCAGGCAAGGCTTATGGTGACGAAAACCTCAAGCCTTCCAACCGATGACCTGATGGTGGTTGGTGCCGGAAGCCAGCTTCGATTGCTGACAGCCGTCGGAAAAGTGGATTCCGAATATTCCGGGTTGGATTCGGAACTGGTTGAGTTTTCAGCTTTTACGCCACCGGTTGCCGCGATTCCAATGCGGTTGA
Organism: uncultured Clostridia bacterium; assembly: GCA_964639175.1. Taxonomy (GTDB): domain Bacteria; phylum Acidobacteriota; class Blastocatellia; order Chloracidobacteriales; family Chloracidobacteriaceae; genus JACQXX01. The sequence goes on along the minus strand of CAZXCE010000027.1, from coordinate 7,389 downwards.
ATGGGGATGGCCTGGACGATCTGGTGATTTTGAGCGACGCCGAACAGCCACTTTCCAAACTGGTCACCGAACCACTGGCGACCTTTGTGGTGACCAATACCGGCGATAACAGTGGCGTCAACCCGGCGGCGGGCGCTGGCACCGGCACGCTCCGACAGGCGATTGTGGATGCCAATGCCACAGTGGCGGCGGATATGATCTCGTTTAACATTGCGGGCGCCGGGGTCCAAACCATCACACTGGCGACAGCCTTACCCAACATCACGCGTCCGGTCACCATTGACGGCACCACCCAACCCGGTGCCAGTACCGGAACCTGGCCGCCAACCCTGCTCATTGAACTCGACGGTACAAGTGCTGGTGCCATCAATGGACTCAATTTCACTGGCGCCAACAGCAACAACAGCCTTGTTAAAGGGTTGATTATCAACCGATTTAATACAGCCAGCCCAAGTGGGATCGGCGTTCGCGCCGCCGGCCCAACCAACATCACCATTCAATATAACCTGATTGGAACGGATGCAACGGGAAACGCGGCCTCAGCCAACCGGGTTGGTATTTCTATTGGTGGAAACAGTGCCTCGTGTGTGATCGGCGGCACGACCGTTGGTGAGCGAAATCTGGTCAGTGGAAATTCACTTGACGGTATCAACGTCTCAAGCGACACGGCAGATGGAGCAATTATCCGGGGCAACATCGTCGGCCTCAACGCCGCTGGAACGGCTGATCTTGGGAACACAGTTGACGGTATCGGGCTTTCCAACAGCGTGGATAATGTGACCATTGGTGGCAGCACCGCCAGTGATCGCAACATCATTTCCGGCAATGACGGAGACGGCGTTGACGTCAACAACCTGGACATCAGCGGAACACTCATCCAGGGAAATTACATCGGAACCGACATTACCGGCGCCAGTGACCTGGGTAATACAGGCCGGGGAATTTCCAATAATACAACGCCCGGAACAGCAATTGGTGGGAGCACCGCAACACCCGGAACGGCGCCGGGAAATGTCATTTCCGGCAACAATGATCAGGGCATTGAAATTACCAGTGACACTGCCGATGGCGTGACGGTTCGTGGCAACATCATTGGTCTCAATGCCGCCGGGAATGCCGATTTAGGCAACACACTCAATGGTGTCCGGGTTGCCACCAGTGCCGATAACACGGTGATTGGCGGCACCACGACCAATGACCGCAACGTGATTTCCGGCAATGATGACGACGGTGTGGAAATTACTGATGCGGCAACGCCAGTCATTGCCGGAACCATGATCCAGGGAAATTTCATCGGCACTGACCTGACTGGCGCCGTTGATCTTGGCAATACCGTGAATGGCGTTTCGATTACCAATGCCCCGGCAACAGCCATTGGTGGTGTGACTGCCACGCCGGGAACGGCGCCAGGCAATGTGATTTCAGGCAATAACGGTCAGGGCATTGACGTGAGAAATGACCCGGCTGACGGCACCACCATTCAAGGCAACATCGTCGGGTTGACTGCTGCCGGAACGGCGGACCTCGGCAATACCCAGGATGGAATCCGCATTGCCAATAGCGCCGACACTACGCTGATTGGTGGAATGACCGCCACGGCCCGCAACGTGATTTCCGGCAATGACGATGATGGAATTGACGTCAACGACAATCTCATCACAGGAACAGTAGTTCAGGGAAACTACATCGGCACTGACCTGACCGGCGCCGTTGATTTGGGAAATTCCGATGATGGAATCGTCAACACCAGCGCCCCAGGAACCACCATCGGCGGCAGTACCGCCACGCCGGGAACAGCCCCCGGCAACGTCATTTCAGGCAACAACAGCGATGGGGTTGAAATTACAAATGATGCCGCTGACGGGACGACCTTCCGAGGCAACATCATCGGATTAACCGCGGCGGGAACGTCCAGCCTGGGCAACGGTGCCAATGGAATCCTGGTTGGCACCAGTTCCGACAACACCGTGGTTGGCGGCAGCACGGCCAGCGACCGCAACATCATTTCCGGAAACACAACCAACGGCATTGATGCCAGCAGCACGGCTTCGACGGGGACGATGATTCAGGGCAACTACATCGGAACGGACATCAATGGAACGGCTGACCTCGGCAACGGGCAGGACGGCATCACCACCAGCAACCCGGCCTGTCAGATTGGTGGAAGCACGACGACACCCGGAACCGCACCTGGCAATGTCATTTCCGGCAACAACAGCGATGGCGTTTCAATTTCCAACGATGCTGCGGATGGATGCACCATCAACGGCAACATCATCGGCCTGAGTGCCAATGGTACGGCTGATCTTGGCAATTCATTCAATGGCGTTCAGGTTTCCGGCAGTGCCGACAACACGCTGATTGGCGGAACAACGGCCAGTAGCCGCAACATTCTTTCTGGCAACGATACCAGCGGCATTTTGCTCACCAGCACGGCCAGCACCGGAAGCATGATTCAGGGAAATTTCATCGGAACGGACATCACTGGCGCGCTTGACGTGGGCAATACCCAGGATGGAATCAATGTTGACAACACGCCGGGTGCCCAAATTGGCGGCATGACACCGACACCGGGCACCGCTCCAGGCAATGTCATTTCCGGCAACAACAGCGATGGGATCGAAATCACTGGTGACACGGCTGATACCAGCGCCATTCGTGGAAATATCATTGGATTGAATGCCACTGGCGCCGCCGCCGTCGGAAATACGGTGAATGGTGTTTTGATCACCAATAGCGCCGACACCGCCACGATTGGCGGCACCACGGCCAATGACCGAAACATCATTTCGGGGAATGGTCAAGACGGCATCAGAATTTCCACCACCGACACAACCGGCAATATCGTCAGCGGTAATTTCATCGGAACCGATCTCAACGGCACGGCTGACTTGGGCAATTTGCTCATTGGGGTGGAAATCATTGGTAGCTCGGGGAATACCATCGGAGGCACAACGGCGGGTGCGCGCAATATCATTTCGGGCAACACCCAGGATGGCGTCTCGATCAATACTGGCCCCGCCGCCAATAATCTGATCATTGGAAATTTCATTGGAACTGATGTCAACGGCACGGCGGCATTAGGAAATTCATTCTCTGGCGTGCGCATCAATGGTTGTTCAAACAACACCGTTGGCGGCACCACTGCTGGCGAACGCAATATCCTTTCCGGCAACGCGGGTGATGGGGTCGCGATATTGGGTGCAGCAGCCACCGGGAATCAGGTGAAAGGGAACTTCATCGGAACCGATGTCAACGGCACGGCTGATGTGGGGAATTCGCTCATTGGGGTTGAAATCATTGGCAGTTCAGGCAACACAGTTGGCGGAACAACCGCCGCCGAACGCAACATCATTTCCGGGAACACACAAGACGGCGTTTCAATCAACACTGGACCGGCCTCCAATAATCTCGTCATCGGCAATTTCATCGGCACAAACGTCAACGGCACGGCGGCACTCGGAAATTCATTTTCCGGGGTGCGCATCAACGGCTGTTCCAACAACACAGTCGGCGGCACCACGGCTGGCACCGGCAATCTGCTCTCGGGCAATGCGGGCGATGGCGTTGCGATTTTGGGCGCGGCGGCCACTGGCAATCAAGTCAACGGCAATTTCATTGGAACTGACGTCAACGGCACGGCTGATGTGGGCAATTCGCTCAATGGGGTCGAAATCATCGGAAGTTCTGGAAATACAGTCGGCGGCACCACGGCTGGCGCACGAAACATCATTTCTGGAAACACCCAAGATGGCGTTTCGATCAACACCGCCCCAGCGGCCAATAATCTGGTCATCGGCAATTTCATTGGCACCACCCTCACCGGCACGACGGCACTTGGAAATTCATTTTCCGGTGTGCGCATCAACGGCTGTGCAAACAACACGATTGGCGGAATGACCACAAGTGAACGCAATCTCCTTTCAGGCAACGCGGGTGACGGCGTGGTGGTGCTCGGGACCGCGACCGGAAACCAGATTTTGGGCAACTACATCGGTACCACCGTCACCGGCACGGGAGATTCAGGCAATCTTTTGGCAGGAATTGAACTTCTGTCAGGCAGCAGCAGCACTGAGGTTCGTGGAAATGTGATTTCCTGTAACCACCGCCAGGGAGGCACCATCACGGCACTCAATGCCAACATCTATGTAACTGGTTCAAACAGCAACACGATTGCCGGGAATATCATTGGCCTGCAGGTTGATGGCAGCAGCCCCTTTGCCCCCAATGGCGGGCCACGCGGGGTGTTTCTGGCAGCAAATTCAAACAGCAATCAACTTGGCGGTACCACGGTCGCAGATCGAAATATCATTTCCGGTCATCAACATACCGGCGTCGAAATTGCCAGCGCTTCGACTTTGAACCAGGTTCAGGGAAACTTCATCGGCGTGGCGGCTGATGGCTCGACGGCTCGCGGCAATGGGGACAACGGTATCGCCATTGCCATTGCGAACAATAACCTGATTGGCGGTACCAATCCCGGAGAAGGCAATGTGATTGCTTCCAATGGCCGGAGTGGTGTTGGCATGGCCAGTGGCACCGGGAATCGAGTGTTAAGCAACTCGATTTTTGGAAATACGGTGCTTGGAATTGATCTTGGGAATGATGGTGTCGTCCAGGCCAATGATGCGGGGGACGGAGACAGCGGTGGCAATAACCTGCAAAACTTCCCGGTGCTGTCAGCCGCCTACTTTACCGGCACCAATACCCAGATTCAGGGCACACTCAACAGCACCGCGGGGCGAACGTTTCGAATTGAATTTTTCACCAACCCAGCCTGTGATGGTTCAGGCAATGGCGAAGGCCAGACATTGCTCAGTTCGACGATGGTCACGACCAATGGCAGCGGCAACGCCACCATCAATGTCACACTGGCCATGGCGACCACGCTTGGGGAGACAATCACCGCTACAGCGACTGATCAAACCAGCAATGACACATCAGAGTTTTCAGCCTGCCGCACGATCACGCTTGCGCCACCAACGCTGACCAAGTCGTTTACGCCCGACACAATTCTGGTTGGTCAGACGTCAGTTTTGACCTTCACCATGACCAACCCGAACAGCAACAGCGGGTTGTCTGGTATTTCCTTTACCGATCCGCTGCCGGGTGGTGTCCTGATTGCCAATCCAAATGGCCTGGTCAATGGATGCGGAGGAACCGTTACTGCGACCTCTGGAACGGGCACGATTACTTATGGAAACGGTAACCTTGCGGCGAACGGAAGCTGTACATTCAGCGTGACGGTCCTTGGAGCGACCACCGGCACCAAGGTCAATACCACCAACCCGATTTCCGCCATGGAAAGTGGCTCAGGAGGTACCGCCACCGCCACCCTCGTGGTTGGCGAAACGGTTGAATTTGCTGTGCTCTATGTGGCAGATACCAGCAATAACCGTGTCCAACGCTTTGATGGAACAACCTGGTCAATCGTCGGCACCGGCGTGGTCGGCTCTGGAAACGGTCAGTTCCGGGCGCCAGAAGCCGTGACGGCAAGCCCTTCAGGATTGGTGATTTATGTCGCTGATACCAATAACAACCGCATCCAGTGGTCAACCGACGGTGGAACAACCTGGGATAACTTCGCCACTATTGGTTCCGCGCCCAATCAGGTTCGGTCACCACAAGGACTGGCCCTTGATCGGGATGGCAATCTCTATGTCTCGGATACCGGAAACGGGCGGGTGATGCGCTTTACTGGCGGTCTTCCTGGAGCAGGGATCGTCATTGCCACCAGTGGCGCCGCCAGCGGTCAGGTTGGCAGCCCACGTGGACTCGCCATCAACAGCGCGTTCCAGCTTTTTGTAACGGATGAAACCAACAGTCGAATTCTCAGGATCAACAATGCCAACACGGTGCTTACCGGTACGACCGGCACCATTGTTGCCACGGCAGGATCGGCGCTCAACAAAGTCCAAAATCCTCAAGGAATCGCGGTTGATAACACCGGCAATGTGTATGTCGCCGACACGGGAAATTCGCGCATTCTGCGCTGGGCCAATGCCAATCCAAGTAATTCAACCTCTCTGGCACTGGTTGGCAGTCAACTCGGCCAGGTCAACCGGGCTGAAGGGGTGACGGTTTGCCAGTTTGCCACAGGCCCCTTTGCCGGGCAGTCATCGCTGGTGATTGGTGACACGCTCAACAATCGCATTCAGGGCCGATTTATCCCAACCGGACAGTGGAATTTGATCGGCGCACCAAACGGCATCGGCAGTGGGGTTGGGCAATTCCGGGCACCGTCAAAAATTCGCTGATGGGTTGGGCGGCGAAAGGACGAAAAGGACAAAAAGGACGAAAGCGACCTAAAATCGAAAACCCAGAAGTGGGAAAACCGAAGAATTCTTTTTTGTAATCTGCAACATTTGGCGACGAAAACGACACTTTGGCGACGAAACCTGCGGTTGAGAGAATATTTGTTTTCGGGTGCTCTCAGGATGCTTATGTTCAAGCAATCATTCGCCCGAAAGACGTTCTTTTTTCAACACAGTGTCTCCACCCATTTGGAATGAGGCATAGCCTCAACCATCACAATCCCCAAATGGACTGTCCCCGCTCCCCCACAGGTGTCTATGTCGTCCAAACCATCGGTTTACGCCCGGTTGGTCCAACTCCAACCCTATGTTCTGACCGGTGTGCTGCTGGGTCTGCCGGCACTCGCCTTTTCTGGAATCAGACTTGAATTTCTGGCCTGGTTTGGTCTGGTGCCGATGCTGGTGGCACTCAGGTCAGAAACTTCGGTTCGACGCTGGTTTGGATTGTCATTTGTCGCACTTTCAACCTGGCTTGCCGTGGGACAGTCGTGGATGCTGCTGACCGCCCCGATGGTGGCAATCGCCAGTTTTTTCTTTGGTGGCGCGGCACTCACGGTCCCGGTGCTGGCACTGTTTTTTCTGACCAGTCACCTGGGCCGACGCCGGGCGTTATGGACGCTCCCTTTGATCTGGACCGCCTGGGAATGGATGTATCACCAGTGCCAGCTTTCGTTTGGCGGACACACGGTTGCAAACACACAAACCAATGCCATCTGGTTATTCCAATTCATTGATCTGACTGGCGTCTGGGGAATGATCTTTTGGGTTGTTTTGTTCAATGTGCTGGTCGTGCGGGCCATTGACGACTGGCAAGGACAGAGAACGGATCCGGCTAGGTTGGCAACAAAGCGCACACATCTGGTGGAACACCTGATTTGGGTCACCTCAGTCATGGTGATCCCACCTCTGATCTACTCAGCCTTCTGTTTCTGGAAGTACAGCACCCCTTCTGGATCAAATCAGAATCGGCTTTCGGTTCTGATGGTCCAGCCCAACATCAATCCCTGGGTTGAAGCTGACCTGGGGCGAAAAGCGGCGATTGTCGAAAAAACCGTCTTGTTGACCGACCTGGCGG
>CAZXCE010000026.1:0-30316 GCA_964639175.1 uncultured Clostridia bacterium | reverse complement strand
GGTGATGTTTTTTTGAAGCAGAAAACCAAAATGTTGACACCAGCCGGTGTCAGAGCGGTGGTTTGGTGGTTGCCGGGAAAGGATCTCTCTGTTCAATCTTCCTGTCAGGCTGGGTTTTACGGGCTGTTGCCCATCAACATAAGAGCGATGACCTCCTGCAGCCAGCCCGCCATCAGGTACTTTTTCTCAGCCGGAGCACGGTCAGTCGGCTGCAATTGGGGTAATCCCCAGGGCACGCTGCAGGGAAGACAGAATTTGATGTTCCGCTGCCTCCAATGGGCCTTTATAGGCACACCCGGAGGCATTACGATGACCACCACCGCCAAATTTTTCAGCAATTTTGGCAACGTTGACATTGCCTTTTGAGCGGAGGCTGATGCGGAAATGATCTGGCTGCATCTCTTTAAAGAAGGCGACGACTTCGACTTCTCCGACCGACAATGGATAATTAACGATTCCATCCAGATCATCTTCACTGGCACCAACCTGATTCATCAGATGATTGGGCATGGTGACCCAGGCGATGCGCCCGGTTTCATCCCGTTGAAGCGTCGAAAGCACTTCGCCGAGCAGTTTAATTTTGGTGTAAGGATTGGAGTAAAACAGGGAGTGCGAAATGAAGGCCGGGCGGGCGCCACGCCGGACCAGTTCCGACGCGATTTTGAAGGTTCGCTCGGTGGTATTTGAAAAGTGGAACGATCCGGTATCAGTGAGCAGTGCCGTGTAGACACATTCAGCAATTTCCTGATTGACCGTGACCCCCAGGGCTTTACACAAGTTATAGATCATTTCCCCAACTGCCGCTGCCGTTGAGTCAATCCAGTTAATTTGTCCAAATAAAGCGGTTGTACTGTGATGGTCAATATTGACAACAAATTGCTTTTCAAGGCCGATCAACCCAGGGCGATCAATATCGCTGCATTCGATCACAAACGCCGCATCAAATGGCTGTGTGATCTCGGGCATTTTGAGAATATCTTTGGTCCCGGGCAAATTCCGATAGGCATAGGGCACACTGTCTTTGATGATGACACACACATCTTTGTTGAGAGCTTTCAGTGTCCAATAGAGGGCAAGTGATGATCCAATACTGTCTCCGTCGGGTCGGACGTGAGATGTGATCATAAACTTGTCTTTGGATTCAATGAGTTCAACCACCTGACTGAGCATAAGCAATCTCCGAACGGTCGCAAGGTTTGAGCGAGAGAACATCTGGCCAACTGGAGAGACCAGTGAGGCAAGCGACGCTCTGGTTCAGAAACAAGGTGCGGTGGCCAAAGCCCTGGATCTCTGGCGGTCTTTTTTTCCTGGATTATCCGTCCCTGAAGTCACCCGTTTCTGTTGCCGGCAGAGCTGAATTACATTTCAGAGTCGGATTGATCCGTCGTTTCCGAAGGCGTTGATGTTCCTTTTTCTTCGCTTAATAGCTGCTCAACGCGCAGGGCCTGGGCGTAAGCAACATCATAGACAAAATGGAGTTGTGGGGTTTTCCGCAGATTGAGTCGCGCCGCAAGCTGGTGTCGAATAAACGGACTCGCGTGATTTAAGGCATCAATCAAAATTGCGGTATCGGGATTTTCCCCTGTGGTGACCACAAAAACCCTGGCGTGATGCAGGTCTGAAGCCAGTTCGACTCCGGTGACATCAACTCCGTGGATCCGGTCATCAGAAACTTCAAAGCAGATGATTTCGCAGATTTCTTCGCGTACGCTTTCAGCCAGACGTTCACGGCGGTGGTTGACGGAACCACTTTGATGTCTGGATCGTGACGATTGCGTGCCTAAACGCCCCATACTTCTATCTTTGACTTTCAAATTGAAAAGGGGTTGAGGTTGAGGGAAGTTTCGTTGGCTGAAAAAAACCTGTTTCTTCCAAACCTCAAACCCCAAACCCAGGTGAATTGATCACATCATTGGGAGGTGCTGCCGTTACAGTTCGGTCGGCAGCACTTTTTCCGTGGTAAAGACTTCGAGCACATCGCCCGGCTTGATGTCATTAAAGCGTTCGACACCGATACCACATTCAAATCCGGTTTTGACTTCGCTGGTATCGTCCTTAAAGCGTCGCAACGAACTCAGGTGGCCTTCAAAAATCACGGTGTTGTCACGCAATACACGTACCTGAGCCGTTCGTTTGATGATTCCGTCTGTGACCATACAGCCGGCCACATTGCCGACTTTCGGAATTTTAATGACCTGGCGAACTTCAGCACGGCCCAGTTGAACTTCCTTGAGCGTCGGATCCAGCATCCCGATCATGGCTTTGCGCATTTCTTCTTCGACTTTGTAGATAATGCTGTGCATGCGGATATCGACTTTTTCTTGTTTGGCCAGTTCCGAAACACGTGGGGCCGGGCGGACATTAAACCCAATGATGACACAGGTATGAGCCATATCATTGGAGGCTGAAGCCAGCAGGACGTCAGATTCGGTAATGGCACCGACGTCAGCCCGAATGACTCGCACTTTCACCCGTTCCGATGAAAGTTTTTCGAGTGTGTCGCGCAAAACTTCAACCGATCCCTGGACGTCAGCCTTGAGGATGACCAGCAGTTCTTTCAGTTTGCCGGCCTTCATCTGTTCAAACACATCTTCCAACCCGCGCGCGGCGCTACTTGAAAGCTGTGCAATGCGGTGTTTCGATTGTCGCCAGGTGGCGATTTCCTGGGCTTTGGCCGCATCCGTTACCACCTGAAACAGGTCACCGGCTTTGGGAACACCTTGCAATCCAAGGATTTCCACCGGGATCGCCGGACCGGCGCTCTGGACATTTCGACCGCGGTCATCAAAGAGTGCCCGCACCCGGCCAAAATTCAGACCGGCGATGATCGGATCTCCAATGTTGAGTGTTCCTTGCTGGACCAGAACGCTGGCCACCGGGCCTCGACCTCGATCCAGTCGGGCTTCGAGGACAACTCCGGACGCAAGCCGCTTGGAATTGGCTTTCAGCTCAAGGATATCAGTTGTGAGAATGATCATTTCCAGCAGGGATTCGAGATTGATACGTTGCTTGGCCGAGATTTCGACCATCACCGTATCTCCGCCCCAGCCGTCCCACAACAGCCCATGGTCAGCCAGTTCTTTCTTCACCCGATCAATATTGATTTCGGGTTTATCAATCTTGTTGATTGCCACCACCATGGGGACGCTGGCGGCCCGGGCGTGATCAATGGCTTCAACCGTCTGGGGCATTACGCCATCGTCCGCCGCAACTACAATCACGGCCACGTCGGCACCTTTGGCCCCACGGGCGCGCATCAGGGTAAATGCTTCGTGGCCTGGTGTATCAAGAAACACGATCCGGCGCAGTTTTTCACGGTCGTCCGGATCGGGAACTTCAACGGAATACGCCCCAATGTGCTGGGTGATACCGCCGGCTTCGCCAGCCGCCACCCGAGTATTTCGAATCGCATCGAGCAGGCTGGTTTTCCCGTGGTCAACGTGACCCATAACGGCCACCACGGGGGCGCGGTCTTCATCCGCATCTCCGGTTGAGGGTTCTTCCGTGATTTCCTGTTCGGCCACCATTTCTTCAAAGCCACCGATTGAAACTTCAAAGCCAAATTCACGGCCAACTTCACGCATCATTTCTTCGGTCATGGCCTGATTAATCGTCACCATGAGACCCTTGGTCAGAATCAGCGCCACCACGTCTTTTGGCTTGACTTCAAGTTTTTCAGCCAGCTCTTTCACGGTTGTGCCTTCAGGGACGCGGATGGGTTTCAGCTCAGTGAAGGTTGGGCGTGGAGCTGGTGTAATCAGTTTGGTTGGGGTTGGACGAAGCCGGAGGTCGCGCTCATGTTGCTCGCGCTTATTTGTGCTATCCGTTCGAGCCTCTTTTCCACCGCCACCAGATCGTCGTGCCCCTGGTTTGTCATTCCGACCTTTCTGGTCTTTGGGTGGAATGTAGGTTGTCCGGGTCGGAGCTGGTGCGGGGGCGGCTTCCGAAGAAGCTTCACGCGGTTGACCTGGTCGGGGAGCTTCGCCGCCTCGCCGGGCGTCACTTTCGCCCTGTGGCCGTCGGGCTGGTGCCTGACCACGGGGAGGGAATCGCCGGTCATCGGTGTGGGTGCCAGCTTCGGTCGGTCGCTGTGTTGGTGGTGCTGGTCTGGCTGAATGAGCCGCTGGTGGCGGCGGGGCCGGTTTGGCCATGGGTGGCACCGGTGGCGGCGTAATTGGGCGAATTTGAAACACCGATGGGGTGTGCTGTGGCGGTGGGGCCGCGACTTTCGGTTCGACTGGTGGCGGCGGTGGCTTGGGAACAGAGATTTCGCGTACGGTTGGTGCTGGAACAGTTTTTGAAACAGGAGCTGGTTGAGGGGTCATTTCTTGTGATGGAACTGATGGAGGAACTGGTGGCGTCACCGGCGGCGCGACAGGTGGTTCAATTCGAATGACGCGCGTGGTCGTGACTTCGGGCTCAGGTGCTTTGGCAGGTGCCTCAACCTGAACTGGACTGACACTGATGGGTGGAGGTGGAACAACAACTGGTGGTTCGGGTTGAACGGGAACTGGCGGTGGCGGCTGGATCGAGTGCACCGTCGGCAGTGTTCGCGGAACTGGAACCGGGGGCGTTACTTGTGGCGGTGGCGGTGCAAGTGGCACCACTCGTAGCGGCTGAATCTCGGTTGATGGAGGCTCTGGTTCGTGGCTGGGTGTTGACAGCGTAGGGGATTCAACTCGTCTCACGCCTTTGATCAACTTCGGCATATTGGCGCCTGGCCGGGGAGGTGTGACGCTTGGCGGTGGCTGGACCGCTTCGCTGACCACGTGCCCACCCTTCATCAATTTAACCGGAGCCGCGGGAGTCGCCCGTTTGGGAAAGTAGAGATTGCGTACTTTCTCGGCAATATCGTCCGGGACGGAATTTGACGCTACACGAACGTCATATCCGAGGCGACGCACCTCATCCATGATCTTTTTGTTGTCCAGCTTCAACTCTTTGGCCAGATCGTAAATTCTGATCTTCGACATGCACACTCCGTTTTGATTGCAGTAATTGCGATAGCGCCAGGCTGGTCAGTGGCCGACTGGGCAGCCTTTGGCCAATGTCTGGTTGATTAGTCCTGGGTGGCCGATTCGGCTTCCTCCTCTGGTTCAGAAGTCGAGGCGGCGGCTTGGTGGAGCCCTTCGTCAAATTCCGGGGAAGCTTCATCCGAGGATTCCCCATCACTGTCGGCTTCGCGAGCGCTGGCGGCTGAAGCCTCTCGCTCGCTCATCCGCTCTGATTTAATCTGCATAATTTGATAGGCCTGTTCTGCCAGCGTCTGGGCTTCATCGAGGCTGACATCCAGGATATGAGCCACGTCATCAACACTGCACTCCGCCAGTTGTTCAACCGTTTCAATACCGGCTTCCGCCAGCTTTTTGAGGTATGAGGAATTCATTTCCCCAACGGCGGCCAGCGGTACGGTTGGCGCCGACAACAAAGCTTCCATTTGACTGGCGACCTGCCGCTTCATCTCGCCTTCGCTACGGATATCAATATGCCAGTCAACCAGTTTGGCCGCCAGACGAACATTTTGTCCTTTTTTGCCAATCGCCAGGCTGAGTTGTGAATCTTCGACGATAACTTCCAGATGCTGGCGTTGAAAATCAATGATCTGGACTTTGCTGACTTTGGCTGGGGATAAAGCGTTGGCGGCAAACACCACCGGGTCTTCCGACCAGGGGATAATATCAATTTTTTCGCCCCGGAGTTCACGAATCACAGCCTGAACGCGTGATCCCTTCATCCCAACACAGGCGCCAACCGGGTCAACATCCGGGTCGTTTGAGTACACGGCGACTTTGGCTCGATCACCTGGTTCGCGGACGGCGGCTTTGATCACCACGGTTCCGTCATAAATTTCAGGGACCTCGGTTTCAAAGAGTCGCTTGATGAGTTCCGGGCTGGTGCGTGAGACTTCGACCTGGGGGCCCTTGGCTTCTTTGCTGACATTATTGATGACGACACGGATGCGGTCACCTTGATTGAACGGTTCGACAGGTGATTGTTGCGAGCGAGGCAAAATAGATTCGATTTTTCCAAGGTCAACAATCATGTTACCGCGTTCAAATCGTTTGACAAAGCCATTCACCATTTCGCCGATGCGGCTGATGTATTCATTGTAAATATTATTGCGTTCAGCTTCGCGGACTTTCTGGAAAATAATCTGTTTGGCCGTTTGAGCAGCAATGCGTCCCATTTCTTCCATTGGGCGCGGAAATTGCAGCATGTCGCCAACTTCGACCTCGACATCTTCGCCAAAAATTGCCCGTGCTTCATCGAGTGAGATTTCAGTTTCCGGCGAATGGACTTCGTCGGTCACTTGCTTGAGCGCATAGAGTTCAAGCTGTTGCGTCTCTTCGTTATAGATCACGTGCAGATCTTCTTTGGTTTTGAAATGTTTACGCGCGGCCGTAGCCACGGCGTCTTCGACGGCGCTGATGACAATTGAATGGTCAATATTTTTTTCGCGGCACAATTGTTCAATTGTTTCCGCTAAGGGACTGCTGCTCATAGACTCTCCGTGTATTCGAAGGAATATGCGGTATGTGTCGGCAGAAGAGGTGTGGGGTGATCCGTATGGTGAACGGTTCCCACGGCCTACGACGGCTTACGTTGCTGAGATTTTTCTTTAGCAACCCGGAAGAGGTCTGGCAAATTGACTTCCAGGTGCGCTTTTTCAATCCAGGAAAACGGGATTTCCAGGTCTTTACGGTCAACCTTGCGGTTCCCTTTGACCGAGATCATCACCATCGGCTCGGCGGGACCGGATGACGGCTCTGGAGAAACCTCCGGTTCGCGCACACCAAGGAGTGTGCACCGGAAGTTGCGGCTGCCATCAATTGGTTGGGAGGTGCGGAGCTTGATTTGGTGGCCGGCAAAACGCTGATAGTCCTTGAGGCGATACAGGCCGCGTTCGACGCCTGGTGAGGAGACTTCCAACAAATAAGTCTGAGGGATGAGATCAGCTTGATCCAGTTGAAGTCCAATTTGGTGGCTTAGGTACGAGCAATGGTTGAGCGTAATCCCCTCTGGGTGGTCAACCAATACCCGTAGCACGCGTTGCTTTGATTCATCTGTCACTTCACAGTGAACAAATTCAAAGCCCGCTGAAGTTATAACCTGCTCGATCAATTCTTTTACTTGCTCGTCCACGCGTGATGAAGGGAGTTTGGGGTCACAGTCGTGATTTTTCGAATCTGAAGGTTGCGGCTGTGAACGCAAACCTGAGATCTGCTGTATTTGAACCTCCCCTCCCTATCGCTACGCGATTGAGGAACGGGATTCCTGCTGTTCTCCGCCACTGCTTCCGATCCGGCCTGGGAGCCGACGGCTCTAAGTGGCGCTTTCCAGCTTTCGCACGAAACGCTCTGACGGTATGTGGAGTACCGTTTCGGGAAGGAACTTCCCTCTCTCGCATTTTGTTTGCTCCACACGCTTGGGATCAACCGTGCGGTGTCAAGGTTCGATGACACGAATGTTGATCCAAAGGTGAGTCCGAAGGCTCACCGAACCCGAAACTTCCAACACTCCATGTCCGAGCGATGACGCTATACGGATGAATATGCCTGAGATATGGCTCATGGAGTGAGACGACAATAGTCTGTTTTACTTAGCAAATCAATGCGATTTATCCCCGCCCTTACGGTCGTAACGAGGTAGGGCATGAGGACGGGGCTTTCTCGCATTATTCTTCGGTAAGTCAAGATGGGCGTTGCTGCCCACCTTTGCGTAAGCCTTTAAGTATATATGCGGTGTGTGAAGAGGGCAAGTAGATTGTGCACAACCTCGAATGGTGTCACATCTGGCTTGTAAGATATGGTACTATCCGGCCTGCTCCCCCTGGTCTTTCCTGCTGGTTAGGATGAGTTCGACTCTGGCTCTGTACAAGGGATAACCACTATGCGCAAACGCCGACCCCGTGCCGTTTCTCAACACAAATTGGCGCGCCGAGACGAATTGCTGGTTTTGACGGCTGGCTTTTTGAAGCGTGTCCAGGTTGATTTTAAAGAAACTTACGCCTTTGAAGTCACCCATCAGCCGATTTATCTTCCGCACCTGCCTTCTGAATTCGAAGGGTTTCGGATTGTGCAGCTTTCAGACATTCATCATAGCCCATACCTGACACTTGAACATCTGTCTGAAGCCGTGGCGATTGCCAACAACCTGGACCCAGACCTGATTGTGTTGACCGGGGATTACATTACGCACACTGCGGTCTATATCGAGCCCTGTGCCGAACGGTTGGGGGATTTGAAAGCCAAACATGGCGTGTATGCTGTTTTGGGAAACCACGATGTCTGGGTCAATGCCCGTGCTGTGACCAAAGCCTTTGAACGCCATCACATCCATGTGCTGACCAATATCAATACCGAAATTTCGATTCGTGGGTCATCCATCTGGTTAAGTGGCATTGGTGATTTGATGATGCACTTTCACGATTTACCAGCGGCCCTCAAAGGAACCACGTCAAAGTTTCCTCGGATTCTGCTGTCGCATAACCCGGAAATTATTGAAGAAGCAGCCTATTCAAATGTTGATCTGGTGCTGGCCGGCCATACCCACGGCGGACAATTTCAACTTCCGTTGATCGGGTCGCCCATGGCGCTCAACCGATATGGACGACGCTATGCCCGTGGGTTGGCGGCGATGCAGGATACACAAATCTATGTCAATCGAGGGCTTGGCACTGTTTTTGTCCCGGTGCGCTATCAATGCCCACCTGAGATTTCGTTGCTCGAACTCACGGCTGACCCGCTCAAACCTTTGATTTCTGAGTGATTGGCGTGTCTGGTTCCCACCCGGAGCTTCCTACCTCTCAGAAAAGATTTCTTTCAGCGAGTGTGTCAAGCCGCTGTATTCGAGGGTATTTTTTCTGATTGCTGCGGTGATAAAGCGATATGTCTGAGAGTTCCCCCCAGCCAACATCATTTGAGATTTCACGGCAGGTTCTCACCTGGCCCAATTTGATTACCACGTTCCGGATTATGCTGATTCCAGTCTTTCTGCGCTGCATTTTGATTGGGCGCTATGACTGGGCGCTCACGGTTTTTGCCGTGGCTGGGATTTCAGATGGATTAGATGGGTATCTTGCACGGCGACTCAATCAGCGTACGATATTAGGTCAAATGCTTGACCCAATTGGGGATAAGCTTTTGATGGTCACCAGTTTTCTGGTTCTGGCCTTGCCTGGAAGCTATCATATCCCCATTCCCTGGTGGTTGACGTTTTGTGTCATCGGTCGCGATATTGGCATTGTCTGTGCGGCGGCTGTGATTTATTGGCGGACCGGGTTTCGTGACTTCAAACCCTCGTTCCCTGGAAAAATCAGCACGGTGATGCAGGTCTGTTTTATTGTCTTTTTTCTCATCGCTCAGTTATGGGGACTGGCTCGTGTCTGGATTGTGACTGCCAGCCTAGTAACGGCTGGAATGACCTTGTTTTCCGGTTTTCATTATGGGTATCGTGTGAATCGCCAACTGAAAGCATTTGCTCAACGAAAGCCACTTCGGTCGCAACTGGGTGCCACATCACAAGCGGCACCTACCCCAAATTCAGACGAGAATAATTCCTCACCTCAACCTCCAGTGATTGTCCGATGAACCAGCCTTCTCTTCCTTCTGTGCCGCCACCTTCTGATCACCCCATACCCATTGCGCATGAGCCCTCTGCCTGGTGGAACCGATTGCGCTGGCCACGGTCGCTTCCAATCCTGGTCGGCATTATTTTGCTGCTCGTTGGAATCAAAGTCGTCGTGACCGCAATGGCGGCAGTTTCTGAAATTTTGAAACCAGTCTTTGTTCCGCTGTTGATTTCGGTTGCCCTGGCCTATTTGCTCAGTCCGCTGGTGGGGTGGTTACAGAGTCTTCGGCTCAAACGTCATCTGGCAGTTCTGATTGCCATGATGATTGGCGGTGGGGTCCTGGTCTTCCTGTTGACCTTGCTCATTCCCATTGGTGTTGAGCTTTCTGATGCCACCACCAAAGTTCCAAAGATTGCTGAAAGTCTCAAAACCTGGGTTCAACCCCGGCTGGATGCCCTGCATAACCAGTATCCTGCCACCTATGATCATGTGGTTGAAAAGGTGCGATCCCATCTCCAAAACCCATCTGAACTCCTTGAACCCATTATCCAGGGGTTTGGGTCGGTGTTTTCCAATCTGGTTAAGCTGCTTGGAACACTGCTGAACCTGATTCTGATTCCGTTTTTTGTCTATTACATCCTCAATGACACGCATCTGTTACGCGATCACGTGCTTGATTTGATCCCCCTGCGCAACCAGCCCATTGCCCGCCGTTTGATCAGTCAGACAGATGGTATGCTCAGTAACTATGTTCGCGGCCAGTTACTTGTCTGTTCAGCAATGTCGGCACTCTATGTGATTGGTTTCTGGTTGTGGGGCGTGCCACATCCGCTCACCATGGGCGTTTTGTCTGGCTTTGGTCATCTGATTCCTTATATCGGAACGTTTGCCGCCGCTGTTTTAACCTTGTTGCTGACTGTTTTGAATGAACCAACCGCGATGCAGATTGTGCTGGTGATTGCGACCTATCCAGTTGTGCAATCAACCGAAGGGTTTATCCTGACGCCCATGATTTTGGGTGAAAGCCTTGAACTGCACCCCTTTATCGTGATTGTTGGATTGATTCTGGCACATCACCTGTTTGGGATTTTAGGCATTATCGTGGCCATTCCGGTTCTGGCGATCAGTCGTGTGTTGCTCGACCTGATGACCGAACTGTATCGGGAATCAGATTTTTATCGGTATTGTCCAGAAGGTCTCCCGGATCTAACCGGAGCAGATGATTCAGGGGATCCTGTTTCTCCAGAACCTTCAGTATCAACTGAATCACAGGCATCGTAAGCAACGGCAATCGGGTGCCGATTGTCCTTTTTCTCCTTGATAAGTGGTTTATATTCAATATGATTCAAGCTGTAGACACATCTCCTTCGGCAGTGAATACCCATACTTCACCGATGACAGTAGCGAGAAAACTTCCCATGGATCTGACACTGATTGATGGCTTTACCCGGTTGTTACTTGCGGTTTGGCTGGGCTCGATGATTTGTTTTAGTTTTCTAATGGCCCCAAGTGCTTTCAAAGTTCTGCCTACCCGCCATATGGCCGGTTCGATTGTGAATGCTGTGCTTGGAAAAGTGGAGTGGCTGGGGGTTGGAACTGGCCTGATCCTGACTGTGTTACTGGCCGCGACCGTATTGCTGACGCAGCATCACCAGAAGATGCTTGGGTGGGTTGTCATGGCCTTGCCAGTATTGATGACAATCAGTTGTGCGATCTCAAAGTGGGTCGTGTCGGCCAAAATGGCATCGCTGCGGCAGATGATGGGCGAAATTGACCGGATTGCGGTGAATGATCCCCTCAAAATTATGTTTAATAGCTATCACCAGTATTCGGTCTGGTTGATGGGGTTCAACCTGCTGGCCTGTATCGCATTGATCTTCTTGCAGATGTATCTGGTCTCATCAGGGATGAAGGCTCGGGGTTGAAGACTTCGGGCTCGGGGCAATCGAAGGGATGAGGGATGAGGGATGAAAGAACCCCAGTTCTTCAGCCCAAAACTCTTCAGCCCTCAGCCCCAAGCCCTGAGCCCAAAACTCTTCAGCCCTGAGCCCGAAACTCTTCAGCCCTCAGTACTACAGCGTGAGCAGGGAAAGATCAATGATATCTTCATTCCCGCTACGGATTTCATCCAGGGTTGCCTGACTGGTTGCCTGATCAAGATGAATTCGGGCAATTGCCGCACCAGCACCTTCAAACACAATGTTTTCAGTTTCCTGAACATTGATTCCAGCCTGTTTTAAAGCATTGAAGACGTGTGCCAGCACGCCAACCCGATCAAAGTGACGTACCACCAGCATATGAGTGGCAGGTGTTCGCTTGGCCAGATTGACCACATTTGGAACTTTTCCGGTGTTTTTAAAGGATAGAATAATCCGAACGGTTTCCGCCGAGGTTGCATCCTGGGCCTGATCGGTTGAGGCGCCGACATGGTGCGTGACATAGACTCCTGGGAGTGACCGTAATTCAGATTCAACTGTCCCGGTGCCACCGCCTGGTTCACCCGTAAAGACATCAACTCCGGCCCGTAACCCACGCTCAGTAATGGCTTTGACCAGTGCGGCTTCGTTGACGACTTCAGCGCGTGCGGTATTGATAAACACCCCACCTTTGGGGAGTCCAGCCAGAACTTCTTCATTGATCAAGCCTCGGGTATCGGCATTGAGCGCCACGTGAACACTCAGAATGTCACAGGCGGCGGCGACTTCAGCCGGGCTATTTTTGCGTTCGATCCCGAGTTCAGCCGCGGCTTCTTCGGTGAGTGAGCGCGACCAGGCCACCACCGGCATGCCAAATGCCTTGGCCCGAGTGATCATTTCTTTTCCAATCTGGCCAACACCAATTAGCCCCAGTCGCTGGCCAAAAACCCCTTTTGCTTTGCTAAATTCTTTCTTGTTCCACTGACCATCGCGAAATTGCTGGACGTTATCGGGAATTCGCCGGTCAAGCGCCAGAATCAACCCAAAAGCGAGTTCAGCCACCGCAATTGAGTTTTTTCCAGGGCAGTTTGAAACATAAATCCCTCGCGCTGAGGCCGTTGCGACGTCAATGGTGTTGTATCCGGCGCCAGACCGAACCACCAGGCTCAGTGAACCGGCTGAAAGCGCCGCGGCGTTGACCTTGGTCGAACGCACCACCAGCACCTCGGCACCCGTTTCTTTGACGGCTCCGGCCAGCGTATCTTCTTTCAAATCAGCGTTATAATGAACTTCGCAGCCTGCCGCACGCAGAGCTTCAATGGCTGCATCAGGAAACTTATCGGCAACAAGTACTTTCATAACATTTTTAGACATCACCCACTGGGTGGCGATCTAACCTCCAGGAAGAAAATGAAATCAGTGATGACTGCTTGCGGAATGCTTCCGCCGTTGAAACAAACGAAGCCAATCTGGTTATGTCAAGGTATAGGAAGAAGTTCTGACACCAAATCGGCTGGCAAAAAAATCAAAAATAGCGGCTGGAGAGACAAGCTGGTGGTGGATTGCATCTGGCGCAAAACACCAGGTTGGAACTTTTGATTTTGGGTGTCCGCGAGTGAAGGCAATCTGTTCCAGGTGGCCGTGGTCACTGGTGACAACCACACAGGTGTGTTCTGGATGAATGCGGTCAAGTACTGCCTTGAGAAAACGTTCAATAATGGCAAAGACCGCCCGGGCCGCCTCAATCTGGCCAGTGTGACTGACCAGGTCCGGGATCTGATACTTGTAAAACGTAAATTGATGCTGGCTGGCGAGTGAAACCAGAACTTCACCGGCCTGCTCTGGTGTTTGTCGAGGAAGGGATGGAATTCCAAGGGCTGAAAAGTCAAACTCCGCTTCCAGTTCGTGGGTTAATGATGACGATAAGGCCTTCCCTTGTTGAACCTCGCGCCAGGTGCGGAGCTGGATTCCTGCCTGCTGAGCGGCATACACAAAGATATTCTGGTTGATTTCAGCCAGGGTATAGAGTTCAGCCATCCCGTGCCTGGCCGGGCTGGTCAGTTTGAGCGCCTGATGCCGAAACCGAACGCTGGTTTCAAGTTCATTTTTGGAGAATGAGGGGAGGGTGTCTTGAAGGTATGAGCTTCCGAAGCAGGGAAGATGAACCGGAAAAACAGCATTGGCCAGACAGGAATTCGGAATCAACGAAAAAAGATTCTGCTGGCGGATAAGTGACTCTAAAAGCGCATTTTTGAGTCCAAGTCCCTGCATCAATCCATGTTCACGGATGGCGTTGATTCCTGAAAAGAGTGTGGTGTAGGTCAGCGCGCATTCAATTGCTCCCTGCGTGCAGCCATCTGTCACCTCAGTTTCATAGAGCACGCCAGCAACCGGAGCATTGGGCAGGCTGGAAACTGGTCCCCTTGCTGCTGGTGGAAACAAAAACGCGCTTTCGGCATAGACTGATTCAGGGCGTGCATGGCCAAGCGGGTCAATTCCAACGCTATCAAGGGCGATTAAAATGCCGTTTTGGAAGGACCTGGCCATAGGTTGTTCCAGCTCAAAATAGTTTGGGGTAGCCAGAAACCAACCATACCTTTGCTCTGCTGGCCACTTGCTACCCACGTCTTCACGATTTGGCTATTTCGCGATCTTGATTAGATCCGGTGCATTAACAGGCCGGAACGAAGTTTTGGCTCAAACCAGGTTGATTTTGGCGGCATGACTTCGTTGGCATCAGAGACTCGCATCAATTCGTCCATTGATGTCGGGTACATCGAAAACGCCACGGCGGCTTTCCCTTCATTGACCAGGCGCTCCAGTTCGTCTGTACCGCGAATTCCACCCACAAAATCAATGCGTTTATCAGTACGCGGGTCTTCGATGTTCAGCAACGGTGCCAAAATTCGATCCTGAAGCAAACTGACATCGAGGGATTTGATCGGGTCATCTTTGTCAATCGTGTCGGTGTCGAGATAGAGCCCATACCAGCGACCTTGCAAATACATGCTAAAGGTCCATTTCTGGGTTGGTGCCGGGAATGGACTGGTTGAGACTTCAACCACTTCCTTCACTGCCGCCAGAAACTGTTCTGGTGTCCGGCCCGCCAGATCTTTCACGACCCGGTTGTAGGGCAGGATTTTTAACTGTTCATCCGGGAACATGACGGTGAGAAAGAAGTTGTACTCTTCAGTGCCCGTGTGGAACTGGTTTTCAGCCCGGAAATGGGCCCGAGTCCGGCTGGCACTGGCGGCCCGGTGGTGACCGTCGGCAATATAGAGTTGTGGCACCTGTGAAAAGGCATCGGCCAGGGCATCAGAGTCAGGAACCGACCACACTGTATGCCGCACC
Organism: uncultured Clostridia bacterium; assembly: GCA_964639175.1. Taxonomy (GTDB): domain Bacteria; phylum Acidobacteriota; class Blastocatellia; order Chloracidobacteriales; family Chloracidobacteriaceae; genus JACQXX01. The sequence continues at coordinate 15,478 of CAZXCE010000026.1, read as the reverse complement.
TTATCTGGGGCGACAAAATCATAGAGCGGTGCTTCGGCACAGTACTGAGTGACCAGCTCATTGATGGCATCTTGCTTGCGGTAGGTCAAAAAGACCGGGCCAGTTTGCATGCGGAGGGTAATGATGTGGCGTGTCCGGTCATCTTCCTTATCTTTGCGGGTGCGTTCGTGTTTCCGAATGATGTCGTTATCATACTGATCCACGGCACAGCATCCGACGACGCCGGTTTGAGCCCGTCCGTCCATAATCTGACGATAAATATAGAGGTGGGGTGTTTCTTCAGTCAGCAGTGGGAGATCGGCTTCCAGTTGCTTGAGGTTTTCCAGTCCTTTGGCATAGACCTCGTCACTGTGAATATCAGTCTCTTCGGGGAGATCAATCTCCGGGCGTGAAACGTGGAGCAGACTGTATGGATTCCCGGCTGCCAGCGCACGCGCTTCTTCGGTATTCACCACATCATATGGAACGCTGGCGACAAGCTCCACCTTGTCAACTGGAGGTCGCACAGCACGAAATGGACGGACAATAGCCATAAAGTTCTCCTCAGCAAATGAAGAATGAAGGAATAAAAATGTGTGTTGAAAGCAATGCTGAACGATGAGTTGAGTCCAGGCACTCTCTTCGGGAGGATAAGCGGTTAGGAATGCACAGATTAGGACAAACCAGACGATTAAGAAAGAGTCTGGTATTCTTCTTGAGATAAGATCTGGTTATCAATCGAAACTTTGAGTAAAAACATGCAATCGCTCAGAGCATGATTTGGGCCATGGACACTTCCACCAGCGGCTCGCACATAATCTCCGGCGGCATAGGCGATTCCATCAACTTCAAGCTCACCCTTGAGCATAAAAAATTCCTCACAATCAGCATGGCGGTGCGGAGGAAATGAAACCCCTTGTTGAGCCCGAACCAGATAGGTGATCTCCCGTTTGTGGGCATCAGTGTACAGATGCCTGGCCTCGGATCCCGGAGCAAGAAAGGGTTTCCATGGCAATTCGTTTGAACGAACCACCACTGTTTCTGGCATAAAATCTGGTTTTCGGAAAGATGCCGGTACCTCTGGCGCCTTCGGGGGCGGCGAAATCTGAGAGACTTCAGCCTGAACGGCCTCCATCAGACGAGAACGAAGTGATGGTGATGGATCACAGGGCGGGGCGGCAAACGCCAGATAGCCTAAGTGAGCTTCAGCGCTGGCAAGTTCAGTCCGGGCCTGAGCCGGGTGATCAAGAAACGCCGCTTCATATTGTGCTTGCTCTGTTGCATCGAGCATCCCCAGCACATACAGCGAACTCAATTCGCTCAAAGACAGATCGGTTGTTTCATGTATTATCGGTTCCACAAGCACACCCCTTATTCAAAAACCTGCAGTGCATCACGAAGGCGACCCATCGCCAGACGAATTCGTGTTTTCACTGTGCCAAGCGGCTGGTTGAGTTTGTCGGCAATTTCGCTGTGACTCAGGCCGCTATAATAAGCCAGTTCAATACATTGCCGTTGCTCAGAGGGGAGTGAGGAAAGTGCCTGCTGGACAATATGGCGGCGTTCAGCCTGGGCGGCGGATTCTTCCGGGCTGCGTTCTTTGGATCTGACGGCGGCCACTGTATCTAAGGCTTCGGCTCTTCGTCGTTCCTGGTCGCCTGACCGGAAGCGATCAATGGCCCGGCTCCGAGCCATCATCATCATCCAGGCGGTTGGTGTTCCACGTTGCAGGTCATAATCGGCGGCTTGCCGCCAGATTTGCATAAAGACCTCAAGGGTCACTTCTTCAGCCGCTCCAGGATCTCCTAAAATCCGCAGGATAAACCCGAAAATTTGGCGGTGTGTGGTGTCATAAAGTTGACCAAGAGCGGCCTGGTCGCCTCTGGCAATCTGACGAATCAGCTCCAGAAATCCCTGCTCTTTGGCACGAAGTTCAGCTTTGTCATTCGCTGAGGGCACAATAAACCCCCCTTGCGCGGTGTGATTTTCTTGCACAGGCATTGAGAATTAGGTATGAGATGCGAACACAAAATGATGCCACAAGAAAAAGATGTGATGAATTGAAGTCTAATGAGCGAGAACCAACCGTAATGGCCCAAGACCGTTGCAAAGTAGTATGGATTCCCAGGCTCGTCAAGATTGTCCGTCACCAACTCACATAAATTGATTGTCAACCCCACAAACTCAAGGCAAGATCAGTCTTTGCCTGAGTATTTTATCACCATTTTTCTTTTTGGCATGTTTTAGGGAATGAAGCACGAAGAAATCAAAGAATTACTTGAATTATATACACTTGGGTCACTTGACAGTAAAGACTCAAAACAGGTTGAAGGGCATCTGCTTGAATGCAATGAATGCCGTCAAGACGTCGCCGTGTGGCGTGAAGTGATGGCTGAGCTTGGATTTGCCTCTGAGCCGGTTGCTCCGCGGGCAGAACTCCGCTCGCAACTCCTGACTGCTATTCAATCTGAGGCTCAAATTCTACCATTTCGGCGACCTGGTGGTTCGCCTGATATCAGCCGACAGGCCATCGCTCCACCCCAGGTGGGAGGTCAGTGGTTGAGATGGTGGGCCCTCGTCGCTTCAATCGGGTTTATCTCGTTTGCGGGCGGCAGCCTGACCTTATGGCAACAACTCGGGGGACAGCAGTCACAGGCGCACCAGATCCAGCAACAACTGGCGCAGGTTCAGCGGGAGCTATTGCAAGAACGAGAAAAAGCGGCCTGGCTGGCCTCTCCCCAGGCCGTCAATGCCCGGTTGCTGGGCACCAAGGAATCACCAGCGGCCCAGGCCAAGCTCAGTTATGACCCGCAAACCGGGCGAACGGTTTTGATTGTCTATAATCTGCCACCACCACCACCCGGCAAAGCCTATCAACTCTGGTTTATTGCCGATGGGGTACCTGTTTCGGGCGGTGTTTTTAAAATAGATCAGCGTGGAAAAGCTGAAATGGAAGGCCAGGTTCCAAATCCAGGCCGATCTGCGTCACTCTTTGCCGTAACCTTGGAACCAGAACAAGGGGTTCCTTCACCAACTGGTGAAAAATATCTCTTGAGTACAACTTTGTAAGTGATACATTCTGAGCTGACAATCACGTTTTCTTCGACCAAACCCTTTCCAACACATTGAGTCATGTACTGAAGATACGGATTTTTGAATGAAAATCCTGGACTTTGACAATCTTAGCTGCTACCAGAGAGTTGTTTGGAGCAAACTTTCCACTCCGTGAAATCCAAACAATTCTTGTGGGCCGTAGCGGACTTCCGACTTTTCACCCTTTCAAATTTCAAAAAGCTTTTTTGTATTTCTTATCAAGGAGCTGTGTCTGATCCTTTTCTGAAGACTTTATCGCAAGTTTTTTGGGGAATGTGATGGCACTTCCTTGAGAAAATCAGTTTGAAACTGTGAAGCGAGACTCTATTTTGACAACCTGAAGTATAGAATTCACAACCGGAGACATAATCCGGAGGAGGACCCCCATGCATCGTTTTTCGTTTCGAAAGTTTTTGTTTGCGAGTTTGACCCTGCTCCTCATTGCTTCAACGCTGTTGATTCCAACACCCCAGATTAACGCCGCCGATCACGGTGATGCCCCATTGCCTGATGAAGATCGCTCGTGCGATATCAATGACGTCTATGCATTTCTGGATCCGAATGACAATACCAAACTGGTGATTGCCGTCACCATTCAAGGCTTCATCGTTCCTGGTGAGGCGGTCAATTTCGGTGCCTTTGATCAAAATGTCCGCTATCGGTTTGCGCTCGAAACCAGCGGTGATGTGCGGCCTGACCAGTTCTTTGATCTGCGGTTTACCGAACGCCGAACCAGTGGGTCTGAACCGCAAACCGCCACCATTACCCTGCCTGGCAACCGCACCTTCCAGGCACAAACAACACCTGCCAACCTCAGCCCAACTGCTTCCGAGCCCAGGGTTACAACTGATCCAACATCCGGTGTTTCATTCTTTGCTGGCGTGGTTGATGATCCATTTACCTTTGACATTCCTGGATTTAATCGCTTCTTTGCTTCGGCTGTTGCTGGAAACGCCAACCCAGATTTGTTGAAGCGAGGACGTGATAGCTTTGCTGGCTACAATACTCTGGGAATTGCTTTGAGCATCCCGCTGTCATTTCTTAAAGCTACAGGAAAAGATATCGGTGTTACCTTTTTTGCCCAACGCCAGACAAAAATGACCTTTAAAAATGGGGCCTACGTTGGCAAAGGTGACTTTGTCACGATTGACCGGATGGGGAATCCCGCCGTCAACGTGGCATTAATTCCATTCCCAAAGAAAAATTCCTACAACTTTGGTACCCCTGAAGATGATGCTCGCGCCACGTTTGCCCCAGATATCATCAATTCGTTGAAAATTTTGGGAACGACCGAAGCAAACATCAACATTCTGGCCTCGGTTGTGCTCCAACGCGGCGATTACCTGCGGGTTGACCCAACCAAAGCGAACAGCGGCCCAGGGGGCGGAAACAATGCGGCAGCCGCTTACCCTAATGGCCGCCGTCTCGCTGATGATACGGTTGACACCATTCTCTTCTTCATCGCCAATCAGAATGTGCTCAGTGACAACGCCAATGTAAACGATGTGCCATTCCGTGATGCGTTCCCATTCTTTGGGGCATCCCAGCAGCCACGTGACACAGGTGTGGTTGATGATAACACCCGGAACTAATTCCTTTTCGATTGGTTAAACTTGAGAAAGACCACAAAGACCAGCGTTGAGTTTTCAATTATGCGCTTTGTGGTCTTTCTTCTTTCCTAAATAAACAAAAGTTTTCATTCGGTTTTTTGTATGACGCTTTTTGGAACCAGATTGAAATATTGGGCGGGCGGGGTTCTGGCACTCGGGGTGTTGAGTACTTCGGTTGCCTGTACCACGGCTTCAGCCCCACCCCCACCAACCCAACCGCTCATTCCGGCTGCACAGCCCGTGATGGATGATGAAGCGGCCACCTTATCTGCCATTCGTTTTTTAGAAGATCGGGTCAAGAAAGATCCTGATGATTTTATTGCCTTTAATAAGTTAGCTGAACGATACCTGCAAAAACTGCGTGAAACCGGTGATTTGAGCTATCTGGACCTGGCCAGTCGTACCACTCAGGCATCGCTCAAGGCTATGCCGATTGAACAAAACATCACCGGACTTTCGCTGCAAGCCCAGGTTGAGTGCGCCTCGCATGAATTTGCAGCGGCTCGCGAGCACGCCCAAAAACTGATTGAACTCGAACCACATAAAAGTTATCCGTATCAGATTTTGGGTGAAGCCTTAATTGAACTGGGTGAATATGACCAGGCGGGAAAGTTATTTAAGAATCTGGAAAGTCGAACCCACAGCGTTGGCACCTTTATTCGCATGGCGCGACTGGCGCAGTTAAATGGCAAACCATCAGCAGCCCAGGAAAATCTGGCCGTGGCACTGACCAAAGCCATGGATCAGATCCCGCTCTCACGAGAGAATATAGCCTGGTGCCGGTGGCAATTAGGTGAAATTGCCTTCTCTACCGGTGATCTTGAAAACGCGGAAAAGCATACCCGTGATGCCCTGACAACCTTTCCCAACTATTACCGTGCCCTGGCATCTCTGGGGCGTGTCCTGGCGGCTCGGGGCGATATGACTGGCGCCATCACCCACTATGAACAGGCTGTCAAAATCTTGCCTGATCCCACGTTTGTGGCTGCGCTTGGCGATTTGTATAAACTGGCCGGTCGTGAAAAAGAAGCCGCTGCCCAATATGAACTGGTTGAGAAAATCGGTCATTTATCCGCAATCAATGGCGCGGTTTACAATCGCAATCTGGCGATATTTTATGCCAATCATGATCTCAAGCCTGACGAAGCCTATGCGATGGCGGTCAAGGAATTTGAAGTTCGACGTGATATTTACGGCGCGGATGCTGTCGCCTGGACTGCCCTGAAAGCGCGGAAAGTAATTGAAGCTCAAATGGCAATTCAACAAGCCCTCCGACTTGGCACTAAAGATGCGATGTTGTTTTACCATGCCGGAATGATTGAACTGGCCGCCGGGAACAAGTCAGCCGCCCGGAAGTATCTTGGCGATGCCTTAAAACTCAATCCGCACTTTGATCCACTCCAGGCCACCATTGCCCAAAAAGCATTGGCTGAAACGGCCTGAGTTGAAGGAAAAAATCGGAAAAGCCTCAGGTGAGACGCGATGTTTCTTCTTTCGCATAACATATCTTTTGATTCTTGAATGGCCTTTATTGCTTGAGATTGTTCTGTTTCCCAATGGCTGCGGTTGATAAAATCTGTTCTATTTAAACCCTTGAGTTAATTATGGTTTACTCTGTTTTTCCGTCGAGTTATATCAGTCGTCTTCTGGTGATTTTCGGTGTCTTTTTGATTCTTTTGGGCTCAATTGTTCCGGTGACTGCCCACCCACTAGGAAATTTCACTATCAATCATTTTGCCCGGCTACGGGTCAGCAACGAGCAGGTCACGATTCGGTATGTGATTGATATGGCTGAAATTCCAACCTTTCAGGAGATTCAGGCGGCTGACAAAGGACCGGACCAGCAGCCAACAGCCGCCTGGTTAAAGGCGTATGGCGAGCGTGTTGTCCCACAATATCTCGCCGGGCTGGTTTTCACCGTGGATGGAACCCGGGTCCCGCTTCAGGCTCAGTCTCAATCAGTTGTGCTCCAGGCCGGGAGTGGCGGGTTGCCCACCTTACGGATTGAATGTGATCTGGTTGGGAAGTTGTCGGCGGTGATCTCTGGGAATCGCCGGCTCCGGTTTGAAGACACAAACTTTGCTGAGCGGCTCGGATGGCGTGAGATGGTGGTGATGCCTGAGACCGGGGTATCAATTTTTAATAGTTCGGCCTTTGGTTCACCCTTAACCGACGAATTAAAAGCCTATCCAGAGAACCTGCTGACGGCACCGCTCAATGAGCGAATGGCCGAATTTTCAATGACTTTAGGCGTTATTCCTGCAAAGGCAACTGCGCTGCAAACCCGTGAAGGGAAACCAGTTGCTCAAACCCGTGATCGGCTGGCTGAACTGATCGCTGTTCCTGAAGTAACCCCAACCATTGCGTTGATTGGCTTACTGATCGCGACTTTTTTAGGCGGGATGCATGCGCTTTCGCCTGGGCACGGTAAAGCCGTTGTTGGCGCCTATCTGGTCGGAGCGCGAGGAACTGCCCGTCACGCTGCTTTTCTTGGACTCACGGTCACCATTACCCATACCGCCGGCGTTTTTGCCCTGGGAATGATAACCCTTTTTGCCTCGCAATTTATCTTACCTGAGCGCCTGTTCCCAATTTTGAGTTTAATCTCAGGACTTATCGTCGTAGGGGTTGGACTCAGAATGGTTTTGAGTCGGGCTCGATTGGCTATGGCTGGTTCGGGCCATTCACACGATCATCATTCACACGACCATCATTCACACGATCACCATCACGACCATCACTCACACGATCATCACCATCATGATCACCATCACCATGATCATGACCACCATTCACACGACCATCACGATCATGACCATTCACACGCTCATCATCACCATGGCGTGGGCGTGCATACCCACGATGGACATACGCACTCACACCTCCCGCCAGGGGCTGATGACGAGCCAGTGACCTGGCGCAGTTTGCTGGCACTTGGTATTTCGGGTGGGTTGCTTCCTTGCCCTTCAGCGCTGGTTTTATTGCTCTCAGCGATTTCTCTGCATCGAGTTGGGTATGGGTTGCTGCTGGTTCTGGCATTTAGTTTTGGACTGGCTGGTGTTTTGACTGTCATTGGTCTGGCATTTGTGTATGCCGGGCGCTTTTTTGAATCGAAAACAAAAGAAAGCACTCCTGGAACAATCGCTGATCTGAGCCGCCTGGCCTTGCGCTACACCCCGGTTTTGAGTGCGGTGGTGGTCACCTGTCTTGGGATCATCATTTGTATTCAAACACTCCCGGATTTTAAATCGCTGGCGGGTCCATCCGCATCGCCTGTGATTCAGAGTCCCTCCCAGGTTGATGAGCCAGAGCATGGCCCATCCCTGGTTGGTCTCAGCGCGCTGGGAGTACTGGGATTAGGGCTGATTTTTGGCCTCAAACACGCCACTGAAGCTGACCACGTGGTTGCAGTGTCAACCATTGTCAGTGAACACAAAAGCCTGGGCCGGGCCGCTATCGTCGGCGGATTATGGGGAATTGGTCACTCAGTTTCACTGGTGGTGGTTGGTTTACTGGTGCTGGTTCTGCGAATGTTTATCCCCGACCGGGTTGCGCCCTGGTTGGATTGGGCTTCACCCTGGCTTGAATTCGGCGTGGCCTTGATGATCATTGGGCTTGGCGCCAATGCTTTATCCAAAGCACTCCGAAAACGGTCGGATGTTCATATCCATACCCATACCCATGACGGATCACCACACTCACACATCCATTTCCACGATCCTGACACTGATCACGAACAAGCTCACGCTCACCATCTCCATTTTGTAAAACAGATTGGGTTAAAACCATTGCTGGTCGGTGCCGCGCATGGTCTGGCCGGTTCGGCTGCTCTGACACTGCTGGTACTGAGCCAGATCCCCTCACCGGTTCTTGGGTTAGTGTATCTGGTTGTCTTTGGTGCCGGGTCAATCGGGGGAATGCTGGCTATGTCGGGGCTGGTTGGAATTCCCTTTATTCTCAGCGCGGCCTGGGTCAATCGTTTCCACCATGTCCTGCAAGTCGCCGCCAGTTTGTTCAGTATCCTCTTTGGTGTCTGGTATGCGGCGCAAAACGATGTGGTTCGAGGGCTTCTCGCAACCGTGCTGGGCACCTAGAACCCTGGCGAAAGGCTTGGGGCTGAGAGGTTGGAACTCAATCTCTTTCGATCATGAAGAACCAAAAACCAGGCACGAATAAGGTGAACTATGGGTGAACTTGTCCGATTTGGCGTCAGCATCGAAGACGAACTGCTTGAAAAATTTGACCAGTTAATCAGTGCTCGTGGGTATGCAACCCGCTCTGAATCATTGCGTGATTTGATCCGGGATGCGCTGGTGCAGGCCCGGCTGGAATCACGCAGCACAGAGCCTGATCAGGAAGTTGTCGGAAGTTTAACCTTTGTTTATGACCACCATGCCCGAAATCTTGCCACCCAGATGGCTGAAAAGCAGCATGCCAACCACGATATTGTGGTTTCAGTTACCCACGTTCACATTGACCATCACGATTGTATGGAAGTGTTGTTGCTTCGTGGCAGCGTCAGTCGGGTCCGTGCCCTGGCTGATTCAATCCTGAACTTAAAAGGAATCAAGCACGGCAAGTTATTTGTCACCTTTCCATCCCATTCGATTGAAAAACACCATCATCATTCCCACTCACATAAGGCATCGTGAGTGAGGCGTTGCTGAATTTTGATCGCCCTGCATAAAGGGTAATTTTAAAAAGGCTGATAACCCCATCAAAGAATGGATTCTTTTTACTGTTCGTGTTACGAAAATTAATTTCGTGCTATGAAATACCGCAGAAAGGAAAAAATATGCTCAGTTTTGTTGTTCGATTGATGTTGAAGCAATTGGGGAAATCGGTGTTTCCTGGTTGCCTGGTACTGATTTTGACGCTTCACGCTGGTGCGCAAACCCGGCATCGGTTCTCAGGTATCGTGGTGGATCGGACACAGTCGCCGGTGGCTGGGGCCAGCGTCAAAGTACAGACTTCAACTGGTATGATTGAAACCACCACCGACCAGGAAGGGAAGTTTGACCTGCACGTACCGGATGAATCGCTGGTGGTACAGATTGAAGGCAAAAACCTGGTTTCCTCGTCTCAACCAGTCAGCCTTGGTACCCAATCTGGTCCCCTTCGACTGGAGGTGAGCTATAGCGTACCGCCAATTCACGATTCAATTGTGATTGAGGCTTCGGCGCTTGATCCCAGTATTGACCGGCGCAACGAAGCGGTCTTTCGTGACACGCTTTTTTCTCGCGATGATCAGGTCTTCTTTACCCTGGACGCTGGAATCAACGCCGGGCAGCACGAAGGCGGTGGCAAATCTCTGGAAATCCGGAGGTTTGGGTTTAATCTCGACCATGGCGGTGTGAATGGCGGATTAAAAGTTCTGGTAGATAACGTTCAGCAAAATCAGGGAACGCAGGGACATGGTCAGGGATACCTCGGGCAGTTGAAAAGCCTGACCCCAGAACTGGTTCAAGAAGTGAATATTCTCAATGGTCCGTTCAGTGCTGAGTACGGAGACTTCTCTGGTCTTGGCGTGGTGCATATTCGGTTGCGAGAATCGCTGGCTGATCAGGTGACCGCTCGTTTCCAGGGTGGGGCTTTTAACACGTTTCGGAGTTTTCTGGCCTATAGCCCGGACCTCAAAACCGGCAAGGCTTTTATTGCCTATGAGCTTTCACGAACCGATGGACCTTTTCTCAACCCATTGAGTTACAAGCGCGATAACATAACCGGTAATTTTACCAAACAATTAGATGAGCATCAGGCAATAGGGTTCAAGTTTAATTTTGGCCGCAACGATTATGTTTCTTCCGGGCAGCTTCCGCTTGATTTGATTGATGCCCGCGAGCTGGACCGGTTTGGGTTTATTGATCCAACCTTAGGTGGGAACGTCCGTAGCGGTACGGCTGGGGTTTATTATCGTCGTGAGTGGGACGATGGGCGGAGCTTGAAAGTTGATGGGTTCCTGGCTCGATCACTCTTTGATTTGTATTCAAATTTCACCTTCTTTTTAAATGATGAAGTGAATGGCGATCAGGTCCAGCAGCACGATTCACGGTTGCAGGGCGGGGTCAATGCCCAGTATTTGCACCCTTATAAACTCTTTGGTCAGCAGGCACTTTTTATTGCTGGCGGAAACTTTCACGACAATTCAATTTTGGTGAGTTTGTCACCCAGTTTACGCCGGGCCCCCGTCGGCTTATTTACCAAAGCCAATGCTCATGTCACCAATTGGGCTGGCTATGTTCAGCAGGGAATAGATTTCTGGCGTGGACGGGTGCATTTGGATGTGGGAGGCCGGATTGATTATTTCCGGTATCAGGTCACCGACCAGGTCGCCCCTGAGTTTTCGGGCACCGAAGGTGCGGGACGGTTTCAACCCAAGGTGAACCTTTCCTATACCCCGACGCAACAACTCCCCCTGACCTTTTCTTTCAACTATGGCCGTGGGATTACCAGCCAGGACGCGCGTGGCGTGGTTCAGCAACCAGACGGGCCAAAGATTTCCACGACTGATTTTTACCAGCTTGGTTTGGCCTATAACACACGCCGGTTCTCAGTGAGCAGCGATGTCTTTCTGATTGATCGCTCAAATGAGCAGGTGTATATCCCGGACGATGGCAGCATCGAATTTCAAGGACCCAGCCGGGCATATGGGGTCGAAGTCAAAACGTCGGCTCAACTGGCACGTCACTTAAACTTCAATGCCGGATTGACTCACGTTGGAAACGTCTTTTTTCGTGGGACCGGGCCACGGGTCTATGTTGACAGTGCCCCGCGCAACGTCGCCAATGCCGCACTGACCTTTTCAGGCTGGAATGGGCTGACCAGTTCGCTCCGCTTTCGCTACATTGACAGTTATCGTCTGGATGGTGAAGACCCGACCATCAGGGCCTCAGGGTTGACGGTTTTGGATTTCAGCCTGGTCAAGCAGTTGACGAAATGGGTGGACCTGAATGTGTCGGTCGATAACCTGACAAACAAGCGCTATTTTGAAACCCAAAACTACTTTGAATCACGCGTCGCGCCTGGGGCACCAGTCATTTCACGGGTTCATGCCACACCTGGGTATCCGATCACCTGGTCAGCCGGGGTTACCTTTCATCTCTTCAGGAAAGACTAGCCTCACGCTATAGAGAACTGGGCAACCGCCGAGAGTGGGCCTGTTTGATTGAAGCCCTCTTTCGGCTTTTCCCGGTTCTGGTTCTTCAAAAACGGCTGTCAAGTCGAAAAATGCATTTGAAGCAACTTCTCAGTAACTTTTTTAGGGCTGTTGCAATGGGCAAAAGAAATCCAGGGTATTTCTTCTAAGTGTTTGTAAATAAATAGGTTGATGTGTATTTGGGTATGCCTTTGATTTGGCTGGCTGGCTGTGCCCTGGAAAAATATTTTTTTGACACTGCCCCAAAAGATTGCTACATTTCGCGACTTGTGCCAGAGGCTTTGAACAACCCTCCACACCCCTCATATTCCACTTAGAGAGACGAGATGAAAGCTAAACTTGAAGAGATAGCCCAGACATACGGCATAGAAAACTGGGGTGCCGGCTACTTTGACATTAACCAGAAGGGACATCTCATTGTCCGCCCAAGTTCGGGAGATCGGCGTTCCGTAGACGTAATGGAACTGATTGACGATCTGACCCGGCGTAACATCAAATCTCCCATCCTGCTCCGTTTTCCCCAAATCCTCGCCAACCAGGTCCGCAAACTTTCCAGTTCATTTCAGGCTGCCATTAAAGAATTTGACTACAAAGGACGGTACCTCGGTGTTTTCCCCATGAAAGTCAATCCCCGGCGTGAGGTCGTCGAGGAGTTTTTGCGAAGTGGTAAACGCTATGGGTTTGGGATTGAAGTTGGGAGCAAGCCGGAATTGTATTCAGCCCTGGCTCTGGAGCAATCTGAGGAATCGCTCCTGATCTGCAATGGCTTCAAGGATGAAGCCTACATCCGCATGGCTTTTCTTGGTACCCAGATTGGAAAAAACGTCGTCATTGTGGTTGAAAAGCTCGGTGAACTTCACACGATCCTGCGACTGACTGAGGAAACCGGCATCAAACCCATGATTGGCATCCGGGTGAAGCTCTATTCTCGAGGAAGCGGGAAATGGGAAACTTCCGGTGGTGAAACGGCCAAGTTTGGGTTAACCGCCAGTGAAGTTCTGGAAGTGATCCGGTTGTTACGTGACCGCAATTCGATTGACCAGCTCAAACTCCTTCATTTTCATATTGGTTCGCAAATTACCAACATCAAACGCATCAAAAACGCAATGAAAGAGGCCGCACGAGTCTATGCCAAGATTCGGGCGATGCACATTGACGTCAAATATCTGGACGTTGGCGGTGGTATGGGCGTGGATTACGATGGCAGCAAAACCAGTTCGGACTCGTCAGCCAATTACACACCACAAGAATTTGCCAACGATGTTATTTACACCATCAAAAGCGTTTGCGAGGATGAGGACGTTCCTGAGCCCAACATCATCACCGAATCCGGGCGTGCGCTTTCGGCCTATCACGCGGTGCTCATTACCAATATCCATGAAGAAATTGAAACCGTTGTGGGCGAGTATGGCTCGGTGAAGATTGACGACGATGACCCCCAGGTGTTGTTTGAACTCAAAGATGTCTGCACCGGGATCACCTCAAAGAACTATACCGAGTATTACCACGACGCGCTTGAGCACAAAGACGAACTGTTCACCTTGTTTAATCTTGGCATCATCAGTCTGGAAGATCGCGCCAAAGGTGAAATTTTGTTTTGGGAAGTCTGCGAAAAAACGGTCAAACTGGCTCAGCAAAACAAACACAAGCCGTTTATTGATGAATATGAAGAACTCAGCCAGATGCTGGCTGCCAAGTATTTGTGTAACTTTTCGATTTTCCGATCTGTTCCTGACAGTTGGGCGATTGAGCAACTGTTTCCGATTATGCCGATTCACAAGCTCAATACCAGTCCCACCGAACGCGCCACCCTGGTGGATATTACCTGTGACTCAGACGGGATCATCGACAAGTTTATTGATTTAAAAGATGTGAAGGAAACCCTGGAACTGCATCCATTCAAAGGGGAGCCGTATTTCCTGGGTATTTTTTTGGTGGGAGCTTACCAGGAAGTGATGGGAAATGGTCACAACCTGTTTGGATCCATTAATGAAGCTCACGTTTTGATCCAGGATGGCGGCTATCTGGTCACGAAAGTGGTTCAGGGAAGCAATCTTGGAGATGCCTCAGCCACCGCTCGCTATGAGCGCTCTTTCCTCCACGAAAGCTTTTCGCGTCTGGCGGCTGAACAAGTCAAAGCTGGAGACCTCTCTCCATCTGAGGCTGACAAGTTATGTCGTGAGTATGAAAACAGCATCAACTACTATACCTATCTTGGATAGCTGGTTGCTGCTGCCAACCCCTCAGCCAGAGAAATGGGAAACAGGACGACTTCCTGCCTGCCTTTTCCCGTTTCCGGCTTTCTCTGATCCTGATTCCAACCGGCGTATGATGAAAAAATCAAAAACCTCCCCGTACCTCAAGCACCCGACCCAACCCGTCCAGATTGATCGTGACCGGAGTGTCGCTGGCCTGCTCAACAAGATGGAAACCTCTTCGTTTCAGGCCCGCAATCTGGCTATTGCGCATAATATCTGGCTCAACATGTTGGATGACAACACCACCATTGTGTTGGGGATTTCCGGAGCGCTGGTGGCAGCAGGGATGCGACGGATCATCGCCTGGTTGATTCGCAACCGGTATGTTGACGTGGTGGTTTCAAATGGTGCCAACATCTTTCACGATGTCCATGAAACGCTCGGACGGCAGCACTATTTGGGTTCCCCCAGCCTGGATAGCGCTGAGTTACAGAATCTGGCGATTGGTCGCGTCTATGACACGCTGATTAGCGAAGAGGAATTCCGTGAAGCTGATCAGTGGCTGGCGTCCTTTATCAATACGCTCGAACAAAATCGCCCATACTCCACCCGTGAATTCCTGCATTTGCTTGGCCATGAGTTGTCTGAAATTGCCAATGAAGATGGAATTCTGACCTCGGCGTTTAAAGCCCGTGTCCCGGTGTTTTGTTCCGGAGTGGTTGATTCAGTGTTGGCCCGAGGCATCGCGGCCAGCCGAATTGATCGCAAATCACCCTTTATGTTTGATGTGATTCAGGATGTGGTCGAAATGGCCCATATTCTGGCCGGTTCGGTCAACACGGGGGCTGCTTTTTTTGGAACTGGGACGCCACCCAACTTTGTCAAACAGGCTCATTCAACCGCTTCGGTGATCAATTCCCGGATTCGTGACCACAAATACTTTTTGCAGGTGATTACAGAATCACCCTATATGAGCAGCAGCATATCCGGCCATCTGGAAGACAAGGAAAATTGGACCAAACCGTCCAAGGAATTGCGAAGTGTCTCGGTTTATTGCGACCCGACGATTGCCATGCCAATTTTAGTGACCGGACTTTCTCAAAGCGCGACCAAGCAAATCAAACAGCGTCGGAAGCCAACTTTTACCCATGGGCGTGAACTTGGGGTTACGTTTGCCTGATTTTTGGTACCGCCTTTCTGGTGGTGCCAAGAAACCAAAAGGCATTTCCTCAAAAACCCTGAACCCTGAACCCTGAATTTTGAACGGAAAAACAACATGTCTACCAAATTGATTGCCACACTTGAGACGAGCAAAGGCACGATTCGCTTTGAACTTTTAACCCAGGATGCGCCAAAAACAACTGAAAACTTCAAGTTACTGGCTGATCGCGGGTACTATCAGGGAATCATTTTTCACCGGGTGATCAATGGATTTATGATCC
>CAZXCE010000025.1:0-30438 GCA_964639175.1 uncultured Clostridia bacterium | reverse complement strand
GGTATCACGTCAAAGCCTATGTGCTGCACCGGGACGGCCACCAGTGTCAAAGCGGCCAAAAGATCACCCACAGCCTCAAACTCAATGTTCATCACGTGCAGTTCAAGAGTCGCCGGGGCGGTAACCATCACGGCAATCTCCTCACGCTGTGCCTGACCTGTCATCAGGCGTTGCACCAGGGAAAGTTTGAGATCAAACCCAGGCGCAACCTGACCAAACCGGCGACCGAAGCGGGGATCATCGCGTCCCAACTCAAGCAATCCGGCTGGGAATTTGAAACAACCTTCGGCTACGAAACCAAATACAAGCGCGAGCAGTTTCTGAAGTTGCCCAAGTCTCACACCACTGATGCGATTGCCATTTGTTGCGAGGATGGGGAAGTCGTGGAAGCCGGGACCGGAAATGGTTTCGTCAAACGGCACGTCAGCCAGGGCGATTATCAGCAAACGACTGGCCAACACAGCCAGAAACGGATTCCAACCGGCAAGCTGTTTGGGCTGCGCAAATTTGATCTGATTCAAACTGTGAAAGGAATCGGGTTTATCACCGGCAAGCGCCGTAGCGGGTATTTCGCTCTGGGTGCAATTGACGGGACTCGTCTCACCGACAGTGTCAACATCAAAACGAACTGTGTCCGGTTAACCGCAAGAACAACCACCTTAACTCAACGAAGGAGCGGCGTTTCCTCCCGGCCCTAAAGGACCGGGTCTCCACACCGAAGATAGGATGAACTCGCAAAAGGAAAAGCGATGGAGAAGATTTTGCGGCAATGATTCGGTGTACCATCGATAATACTATTGAGGGGTCAGGGGGCGGGGGGCAGGGGCCGGGGAAATGCAATTTTTTTAATAGTTTTGCCTTCCCATAATGCGAAGATTTCATTTGAAAATGGTATGAGAACCAGGTTCTTCAGCCCTCAGCCCTTAGCCCAATTTCTTCAGCCCTCAGCCCCAGCCCGAATTCTTCACCGCCATTCGCCTTGTAGTTGAAACGCAGCCCAGAAGTATGGCGCCCGCCAGCGTTTGTCGCCGAGCATCTGGATTTGGGCGGCACGTAAGGCCGCCGCCGGACGGTTTCCGTCGCGGAGTATTCCCTGGTAAAACCGTGTCATCAGTTGCGCCGTGGCCTGGTCGCTTACGTTCCACGAACTCACCACCACGCGGCGCGCTCCGGCATACATCAGGCCGCGCGTTAAACCCACGATGCCTTCACCCTTGATGTCGGTGCCAAGTCCCGTCTGGCACGCGCTCAAGGTCACCACTTCGGCTGGCCAGTTGAGGTTATAGAGGTCTTCGAGCCGGAGAAATCCATCTACTGGTTCACCCTGTTCATTTACCAGCGATAACAACACGGCTGACAATTCCGGGCGGCTGGCATTTAAATACCCGTGTGTGGCCAGATGGATATAGCGGTATTTGCTCAGTTCTGGATTCAGCGCCGCTTCGCGATTGGCCTGGAAATCCAGCCGGATCAAACTGGTGTCACTTGTGATTTTCCGAATCGCTTCGGCTTCGACGCGGGTGCCGGGCAGGCGGGGAATCCGCAGTTGCAGCACTTTGTTACCGGATTCATCAGTGGCTGGCGGCGAGCTAAATTGATCCAGGTGCCGGGTGATGGTGTCTGGAAGCTGGGCCACCACCGACTGGTTCTGGCCTTTGGTCCGTTCGTCCCGAGCGGTAAACACCGGGTCAGCCAGCACCGCTACGCTATTGATCGTCGCTCCCTGGCTGCGTCGGTTGCGGCGTAACGCCACGAGCGTCGAAGCCGATGGCACGACTACGATTTCATGACGTTCGATCAGGTACGGCGTTGATTTTGATTCAGGTTTGGGATTGGGAACCGGAAGGGCCGCAAATGAAACAATTTGCAGCGCGCCGTCTGCCACAATCACCAGTCGCTGGCCGCGAATTTCCTTTTGAACCGGCCCCAGCAGCATTCGACTCAGTTCTGCCGCCGCTTGCGGATAGGCCCGGTCAGCGGCAGTCACTCGCGCCTGATAGTCCTCGGGTGAAATATCGGTGCGGCTGCGTTCCTGGGCCAGTTCTTTGAGCGCCGTGCTGCGTTTGGTCAAGAGTTCGTACACCTGCCGGGCTGCTTTGGTGAGTTCGTCCCGGCCTGGAAGCGAGTACACGGCAAAATTGCCCTGGGAAACCGCAAACAGATGGCTTTGTTCGGCGCCTAAAACATATTCGAGCACCATGGTGTCGGGGTCGAGCACCTGGGTTTGGAGTTCTTCGACCGTGACCGTTCTGGCCTGGGTCAGTGAGGCATACTGCGGGCTTTTCTGACGAATTTCAGCCTGGATCTGTCGGTATTCGTCAGTTAGTGTTCCGATTTCCTTTTCCGCTTCGTTCTTTTGCGCTTCGGTGTGTTTGCCAGCGAGAAGACGCGAGAGTCGTTCGAGTTTATCTGTGATCCGTTTTTTGAGGGTTTGCTCGTGTTCGAGGAGTTGTGGGTCGGCGCCCTGCCGAATGTTTAACTTTGCTTCGGCCAGCAAATCCAGGAGCGACCGGGCGCGGGCCTGTTCGCTGATTTGAAACGCCTGACGGTCATATCCATCCAGCGGGTTTTCGCGGTGCAGTTGCAGTAGCAGGTTGATATAGAGCCGGTAATAGTTCTGAATCCGTGCAAAAAACGAAGTTCGCAAATCCTGGCTGCCGGCGCGGGCACGAATAAATTCAACCTGTTCGAGGGCCTGTTCAAAGTGAGCTTTGGCGTCAAGCAACCGGCCCAGCGCCTGCTCGGTTTCCGCCATCAAACTGAGTGCCCGGGCGGTGCCTGACCGGTTGCCGGTTGTTTGCCAGAGCGGAACTGACTCGGTGAGTGATACCAGGGCCTCGTGCGGTTTCCCTGACCGGAGCAACGCCGCTCCGATGTTTTGCAGGGCAAGGGCAATACTTTCCTTATCGTCGTTTTCCTGAGCGATGGTCAAACTTTGCTGAAGATGCTCAAACGCTTTGGTGTACTCCCTGGCATCAAGCATAACCGCACCCAGGTTATTGAGAGTAACTGCCTGTCCAAACCGGTCTCCAAGGCTTTTTCTGAGTTCCAATGATTGCTGATAATACTGTATCCCGAGCGTTGTTTCCGAAATTCGGGAGTAGCCTAAGCCCAGATTATTGAGGGCCATCGCTTCTAACTGACGGTTTTTGGTTTCGTGCCAGATTTGCTGGGCTTGTTGAAACAATTCAATTGCTTTGCGTGATTCTCCCAGATCCAGATAGACCGTGCCGGTGTTTAAGAGCACCAGGGCTTCGGCATTGCGGTTTCCAATTTTGCGATTATAGGCCAGGGCCTGAGTGTACGATTCCAGGGCTTTTTGTGGTTCACCAAGTCGGTTGTGCGCCAGGGCGAGGTTATTGAGCAGGAGTCCCTCCGAAAAAGGCTGGCCGCTTTCCCGACAAAGGGCCAGTGCCTGGGTGTACTGTTCGAGTGCCAGCCTCGTCTCACCCAGATCAATATACACCGTCCCGATATTATTGACTGTTTCGGCCAGACTCAGTTTATCGCCATAGACTTGTTTGACTGGAATGGCTTGCCGGAAATAGTCCAGGGCTTTTTGTTTGTTTCCCTGATTGTCATAAACCCGGCCTATGTTTGAGAGAATAATGCCCTGGGATTCTTTATCATCAAATTCAATCGAGATTTTAAGGGCTTCTTCATAGGCCGTGAGTGCCTCCTGAAATTCGCCAAGCTGGTTATGTAAAATTGCCAGATTGTTGAGTGTGGTGGCTGCATTGAGTCGGAACCCAGCGGCTTTTTTCAACGCCAGTGCCTGCAAATTCAACTCTTTTGCTTCTTTGGTGCGACCAAATTCCTCAACAATCTTTGCCATCCAGTCCAGGGCATTGGCTTCACCCAGCGGATCTTGAACCCGGTGAAAAACCCCACGGATCCATTCAAGTTCCTGGAGGGCGGTTTCTTTCGCTTCTTTGGTTTGTTTGTGATGAGTTCGGAGTGCTTCCTGGAATCTCTGCTGGGCCCGCATCCGGTCACGGTCATCCTGGGTTGCCGGGTGAAGTTCCAGGATTTGAACGGTATAGCGTCCAGGTTTAGCCTGATTGTCAAATGGTTTCAATTCCAGGTGGTAGGTGCCGGCAAGATCAGCAACAAAGGTCAGGAAATCCGGCCCGGTGAATTCCTGTGTGTAATCAGCCATGGTTATCTCGTTGCCGTCAGATCCGACCACGCGCAGCATGACATTGAGTTTGTTTTGGTCAACTTTGACGTTGAGGCAATGCCCGGCAGGCACGTTCACGGCATAGCGATGGGTTTCGCCGCCTTTCATTTCGCGTTCAACTGGCTTTGACAGGCTGAGGGTAGGTTCTTGTGCCGGTTCGGCCTGGGTCAGATGGGTGTCAGCCTGTAACCCGGTGATGGGAAGAGTGAGAAATGCACAAACCAGCCCGCAAAGGATAATGCCCAAACGGCTTACCCGATGCGGTTGAGACTGTGTGCTGCCGCGCCGTGCTCTGAATTGGGCCCGGTTCTTTGAGGTCAGGAAACGATGGTCGCAATGAGTGGGCAACTTCATGAACGGGTTAACTCCCTTCGTAGCCAGAGTCGGGCTGATGTCCATTCCCGTCCAATGGTTGCCGGCGAAATCCCAAGCGCCTCGGCGGTTTCCTCAATCGTCAAGCCGGCAAAAAAACGCAACTCCACAATGTGGGCCTGTGTCGGATCAAGTTTGGCTAACTCGGTGAGAGCATCATCCAGTCGAACCAGATCAATTGCCCGTTGTTGAAACACACCGAACGTTTCATCCAGAGAAAGTGGTGCTTCGCCGCTGCCGCGTTTTTGGGCCTGTCGCTTGCGGGCGTGGTCAACCAGAATCTGACGCATGGCATTGGCGGCAATTCCAAAAAAATGGGCCCGGTTTTGCCAGGTAACCTGTGGGCCATCAATGAGCCGCATGAAGGCTTCGTTGACCAGTGCGGTCGGTTGCAGGGTATGGTTTGGCCGTTCGCGGTGGAGATATCCAGCCGCCAAGCGTCGAAGTTCGTCATAAATGACTGTGATCAATTCGGCCTGTGCCTGCTGGTCACCAGCATTCCAGGCGAGTAGAAGTTCAGTCACATTTGGTGAAGAAGGGCCATCCATAAAAAATAATTTTCTGTTTGAGTAAAATCGGATTAAGTTTGCGCATGAGGGGGAATATCAGCCCCGTCACTCTACCGCAAATGAAAAATGATGAAAACTTAATTCAGGGTTCAGGGTTCAGGGTGGAAAAGGACAAAAAAGGACTGAAGGGACGAAAAGGACGAAACCTTAACAACACGGAGACTCAAACCCGAACCCTGAACCCTGAACCCTGAACCCTGGTTTTCCAGCCCTGAACCTTGAACCCTGAACCCGAATGTCATGACTCCACACCGCTGGCAACAGGTCAAAACCGTACTCAACCAAGTCCTGGAACAACCGCTGGACCAGCAACTGGTCTATCTGGAGCGGGTTTGTGGAGATGACCTGGAATTGCGCCGTGAGGTCGAGTCACTGCTTGAATGTTCTGAGGATATCGAACCGGATTTTTTAGTGCCGGTTTCAGAGTCTTCAGATGGCGTGAGAGATGATCTGACGGTTTCGACGACTCTTGAGAAAGGTGGAAAACAGGTCCCGGTCTGTGAACCAGGAATGGTCATTGATGGGCGGTATGAAATTGAACGCGAACTTGGGCGCGGCGGCTTTAGCCTGGTGTATCTGGCAAGGGAACGGCTGTATCAGGCTGCGGGAGGCCCTCCGATTTTGCGGCCCGTGGTTATCAAATGTTTGCTTTCCGAAAATGTGAAGTCAGAGTGGCTTCATCGCAAGTTTCAGCACGAGATCGAAGCCCTGTCCCAGATTGATCATCCACATGTGGTTGGGTTGCTCAAAGCCGGTGAATTGCCCAACGGCCAGCCCTATCTGGTCATGCCATATATTAAAGGAGAGACGCTCCGGTCAGTGATTGCCCCCCCAGGAATGCCAGTTTCCAGCGCCCTGGGTATTTTTCGGCAACTGTGTGAGGCACTGACGGCGGTTCACACGCATGGAATTATTCATCGTGACCTGAAGCCGGAAAACATCATGATTCAGCCGCAGGCAACTGATGAATTTCAGGTGAAGTTGATTGATTTTGGAATTGCCCGGCTCAGCGTTTCGCAGGTTGGAGACACGACGCATCGGTCTACGGCTGTGGGAACGCTGCGCTATATGTCGCCGGAACAACTGCTTGAAGGCAAAACCAGCGTGCAGAGCGATATTTACTCGCTCGGAGTCATTCTGGTTGAGCTTTTAACCGGACGGCGGCCTTTTGATTCGAAAGCGCCTACGCCCTATTCGGTCGTGATGGAGTTGATTACCCAGCAGCGAAATGGAATGCCGGCACTGGATGCGGATGTTTCTGATGCTGTCAAACGGGTCCTGGCCAGGGCGCTGGCGTTTGAACCTGAACAGCGCTGGGCTTCAGTTGCGGAATTTCAATCCCGGCTCTTCGAAAGCTTTCGCCAGCCAGTCAGTCAACCACAGATTGAATTGAACCCAGCCAGCCAGCCTTTCCGATGGTCATCTGTCATTGTGGCAGTCATGGTGTGCAGTGGTCTTGGGGTCGGTGTATGGTGGTATGAGACGACTGGTTTAAAGTCTCCGACATCTGTAACGTCAGTTCCGCCAGTTGTTTCTGGCGAAGTTCAGCTTGGCTGGTCGTTGACAGTCGAAAAATTGAAAAACGGTCAGCCAGACGGCCCTACCTTTGAACTCGTGAAAGAAGCCGTATTTGATCACGCCACTGCCTACCGGGTGCGAATCAACCTGACACCAACCCAAACGGGCCATGTGTATGTCATCAATGAAGGCCCTGGGAAAGTTGCTTCTGTCGAATATGTAAAGGTCTTCCCAACACCGACTGCCAATCAGAATCAGTCAGCGGTGACGGCACACCGCACGGTTCGCATTCCAGAACGTGACTGGCTGGAATTTACAGGCGGTGCCGGAACCGAGACTTTCTGGCTTATCTGGTCAGCCAAACCGCAACCCACGCTGGAAACACTGCCCGTCGGGAGGCTTGCTTCGCCAGAACTCGCCGATTTGGTTCGAGTGTTTCTTGGGAAGACAACTGGAACACCGAGCGAGGTTGTTTCTTCGACCCTGGATCGCACGGTGATTCGATCAACTGGAGATTTGATTGTGTACCCACTCCGGTTTGAACGGCGATAGTCAGGCAGGGTTCAGGGTTCAGGGTTTAGGGTTCAGGGTTCAGGGTTTTTGAAGGGATGAGGGATGAAAAAGTCACCTTGTCACCTTGTTATTTTGTCAGACTCAGGAAAATTCCAAATACCCATATGAAAAATTCATTTCAGGCTTTCTTTTCTATCATGCTGATTGCAATGTGTTTATTGGATAGCCATGCCGTCCTTGCTCAATCGCCGGATGTGCGAATTGTCGAAGATACGGGCTTGAAAATAATGACCAACCGGCCAAAGCCCAAAAAAGCGCGTCGGATGAACCGCCGATACCGGGTTGTTTCGCCTTCGCTGGCTGGAAAGCCAGGGGCAACGGCGCTTGAACTCGGTGTTACGCTCTGGCGATTGCGCCCAATGATGGCGACTGATGACCCGACGGTTCGGTTTCTGGATCAATCAGATGGTGTCGGTAGCCTGGACACCCCGCCGCAGAGCCTGACCGGAGAGCGGGTTTCGACTGACACCCAGCTCAAGGAAGGCGACCGCCTCCGACTTAGCATCGAAGCCGGTCAGCGCGGGTACCTCTACATCATTGACCGCGAACAATACACCGATGGCAGTTTGGGAGATCCCTATTTGATTTTTCCAAACACCCAAACCCGCCAGGGGAACAATCGGGTCGAACCTGGCAGTGTGATTGAGATTCCAGCGCAAACCGACCGGAATTCGTTTTACACCATCCGCCTCAAGGAAACCGGCACCGGAAAGGTACTTGCCGGGGATGTGCTGATTTTGCTCGTCACGCCGCAGCCGCTGACGGAAATTGAGATTCCGCGTCGGACGCTGAAATTGACAACTGACCAACTGGCTGGCTGGGAGAAATGGAAAGTTTCGACTGAAAAGCTGGACCTGGAACATGGGGCCGGGCAAACCTATTCGAAAATCGAAAAACAGGTGGGCGCCGATGCCTCACGGCATCTGGATCAGGGAGACCCACTGCCTCAGACCGTGTATCGGATTGCCGCGAAACCGGGGACTCCGTTTTGGGTCACATTGCCGCTGGTGGTGAAAAGCTCTGATTCCCGGTTATCACCACGGTGAGGATCAGTGATGAAAAGGACATAAAGGACATCAAATCGAAACCCTGAACCCGGAACCCTGAACCCTGAACCCTGAACCCGGAACCCTGAACCCTGAACCCCAAAAATAGGTAGAACTACCTAGTCAAATTAGGTACCTCTACCGATGTGCCTGCCCAATCAACTCCTTATTATTCACCACGTTATGAGCCTCACGCCCTGATCTGAGTTAAATTTTCCTAAAAAATTCTTTTTGTGTGAGTGAAATCGCTTCGGGTTTGCGCATGTGGTTTGCTGAAGGGATTTCACTCCCCGGATTGCCTGAGAGCTGTTTGGAAATACAGTGAGTTTTGCACAAGCTGATTACTTGTGCGTTCACGTGTGTCTTGAGAGAAGTCATTTTGGTCCTAATTTCCAAACAGCCTCTCAGCATGTATTGAGCGAAAACGCTCAACCCCAAAGATCCAGCCTCCCAGCCCCGTTTTTCCTCGTTCCAAATCCCAACTCAATCCAGTTTCATCTGTTTCAGTAAGGCTGCAAACTCCGGTTTCGAGCGGAGTGGATCCAGCCGGGGATCAATTTTGAGGTACATCACCTGCTGGTTGTGGTTTTGAACAGCACGCTCCAACCACGTCAGGGCTGCCTGATGCTGGCCGAGTCCCGTGTGCATAACGCCGATTTCATAACAGACCTGGGGCTGTTGCGGTGCCGCGTTTTCGTACATGGCCAGCACTTCCAGCGCTTTTTCTTTCTTTCCCCAGGCCAGCGACATATGAGCACCGCGACTGCGCCGGGTTTCACCGGTTTTTTCAAAGGCTTCAGCCGCCTGCGGATACAGACCTTTTTGTTCATAGGCCATGCCCAATCCCAAATAGGCACCTGAAAATTGGGGAGAGAGTTCGAGTGATTTGTTGAACTGGGCAATTGCCTGATCAAATTTGCGATTGTAAAAGTACCCCCAGCCCAGTCCATTGCTAATTGCAATTGAAAGCGGGTCAAGTTCCTGGGCCCGTCGCAACTCGGTTTCAGCTTCATCCCTCCGGCCCATAAACATCAGGAATTCACCATACCAGTGGTGGCCGGTTGGATAATTTGGATTGAGTTCGATGGCATATTTGAATTCTTTTTCAGCGCCTTCCCAGTCCCATTCATATCGGGCTTTGGCAAAGGCGAGGGAGGTGTGGGCTTCGGCCAGGGTTTGATCGAGTTCAATCGCTTTGCGGGCGGCCAGGATTGCCTGGGGGAAAGTGATTTTGGGCGAGGTTGGGCTATAGAGACTGAGCACGTTATAGGCATCCGCCAGTCCGGCATAGGCCATCGCGTAGGTTGGATCCAGGGTCACCGCATCATGAAAATTGGTGATGGCTTGTTCCAACCCCGGTCCAGTGCGAAGGTTCCAAAAGTACCGGCCTTTGAGATAGGCATGAAAGGCGAGCGGATTTTGAGTGTCACGGTGGGTAAGCTGGCGGCGATCCTGGGCACTGAGTTGAATGGCAAAGGCATTGAGGACGCGTTCGGAAATTGCATCCTGAACCGTAAAAACGTCTGTCAGTTCGGAATCAAAACTGTCAGCCCAGAGTGGCATTCCGTTGCTGACTTTGATCATTTGCACCGTTACGCGCAGTTTGTTTCCCGATTGCTGGATTTTTCCTTCGAGGAGCGCGTCAACCTGCAAGTCTTGTCCAACCTGAGTCAGATCATAAGTTCCTTGCTCATATTTTAAAATGGCGCTGGTTGGGCTAACGGCAATTTGTTTGAGCCGGCTGAATTTGGTAATCAGTGCGTCGGCCAATCCGATCCGTAAATAGTCGTTCTCATTTGAATTCAACACTTTAAAGGGCAAAACTGCCAGGGATTTGATTGTTCCTGTACTTTGCGAAGCTGACCGCAGTGTCCACATCCAACCCAGCACCACTACCCCCAGTACCGCCACCAGTACCCCGGTACCCAATTTCCAGCTCAACCAGTGTGTCCAGGTCGAAGTGAAAGCTTTTGGTGCCGTTGAGGCTGGTTGGTTGGTTGGTGGTTGAATGTCCTGGCCTGTCAGGAGGGAATCATCTATTTCCAGGACTGGCTCGCTAATTTCTTCAGCCAGAGTCGCCGGCGGTTCCTCGGTTGTCACCGAGGTCACCGGTGCCACAAAACAATACCCACGCCGGGGAACGGTCACAATAAAGCGATGTTCGTCAGATTGTTCGCCCAGGGCTTTGCGCAATGAAGAAATATTGACCGTCAAATTGGTATCTTCGACAAAGGTGTCCGGCCAAAGGGTCTGCATCAACGTTTCCCGTTCGACCACTTGCCCGCTGTTTTGAAGCAGGCACACCAGAGTATCAAACGCTTTGGGGGCTAACTGGACTGGTTCGTTTTCTCGCCAGAGCAAGCGCTTACTGGTGTCCAGCCGAAACAAATCAAACTGGTAGATGAGAGGGACTGGTTGATTCATGGGCAGAGTGTCCTTTTGAAAAAGGATTGCCTTCGCGATAACATTTCGGCCTGGAGCAAAATGAAAAATCGAAAAATGGGAAATTTTGAAGGCCCTTCGATTATTGGTTGGGCATTGTGTGAATGCAAGTGCCACAGCCAGTCATATTCATCATGATGCGGAAGAATATAGGTTTTTTAGATAGATATGTGCTGAATTGTGAGAGTAATAGGTAAAAAGAGATTTATGCTCAATGTTAAAAGGCAAAAGAACAAACGGAGTCATCAAATTTAGGTTTCTTAATAAAAATTAACCTGTTTCAAACCGGGGCTAAAGGATTTTTGAAAGCTGGTTCCTCACTCTTGCACCAGACCAGGCGATTGATTTGATTTATTTCGATTCAGGATTTGGAAGGAGTGTTCTCATGTCTCGTAAGATTTGGTTTTTGGTGCTTTTAGTGATTGCTGTGTGCTCAGTCAACGGCACTGGCTTTCAACAATGGATGGTGCCGGCACAGGCGCAAGTCGAGGAAAGTACACGCACCAGTTTGGCTCCTGAAGTTCGGCAATTTGATTTTTGGGTCGGGAAATGGAAGGTGACCACGGGTTCGGCCACGGTGGTCAGTAGCGTGTCAACCTTCGGAGTCGGTGGAATTGGCATGTTGGAAACATACAACCCAGGTGGTGAATATCAGGCGACCAGTGTCACGGTGTACAATTCCAAAACTCGAAAATGGACGCAAAACTGGCTTGATTCAGACGGGTTGCTGCTTGAACTGAGCGGTGAACTCCAAAGTGGAATGATGGTGTTGACCGGAGACTATATCGGTTCGCAAGGTCAACCGACCCAGGCGCGACTCACCTATTTCAATATTTCCAGAACCGCATTTGATCAAACCTTTGAAATTTCAACCGATAATGGCACGACCTGGAGCCGGACCTATGCGGCGCATTACGTCAAAGACTTGAGCCCGTTGCCTGCCAGTAGCTCGCCTGAAATCAAACGCCTTGAAAAGCAGCAGTTTACGGTGGCCTCACTTCCATCGAAAGCACGGGATTTTGATTTCTGGGTTGGGAAATGGACGGTGGATATCGCGGGGTCAAATGTGCCCGGACTGAGCAACATTCGGTCATTTGGGTTAGGCGGCGGGTTGGCGATTTTGGAGGACTATAACCAGGGCAGCTATCGCGGGACGAGTGTCAGTGTCTTCAGCTTGAAAAATAACCAGTGGCACCAATTTTGGTATGATAACGGTGCACAGGCACTATTGCTGGAAATTGATGGAAATCTGGAAAACGGGATGATGGATCTGGAAGGCGAGTATGATGACAACAATAGTGCGCGACGGTTGTACAGCCGTCTTCGCTATTTCAATATCAAAAGCGATACCTTTACGCAACATTTTGACGTCTCTCCCGACGGAGGAAAGACCTTCCAAACCACCTATACTGCGTTTTATACCAGGCAAATCCTGGCCGTTCCGCAAAACTTTGCGACCAGCCAGGTCAAACCCACCAAAGTGGTGCTTTCGTGGAAAGACACTTCAACCATCGAAGACCGATTTGAAATTCAGCAGTTTCAAGATGGCAAATGGGTTACTATTGCCACGACTCGTTCTGATGCAACCAGGTCGAAAATCAAAAAACTTCAGACGCAAACTACCTATCGGTTTGCGGTCCGGGCTTGTGCCGGGTCTGATTGCTCTGAATCAGCCGAACTGACCGTCACAACCCCGTAAACTTTTTGGGAGTGCGGCGGTTGAAGTGCGGCGGCGTGACGCCGCTCTGATCTTTGCTCTGAATTGAGGTCGTATGAACCTGGTGCCTCGTATCGTGTTTGTTTGTGTTGCTTTCATGCTGGTCTGTACTTTTCACCTGACCACTTCGTTTGGAAAAGCCAGGCTTGATGAAAAAATTGATGGTCCCGTGCTGGAAGCAATGGGTGAAAATACATCTGTGCCAGTGCTGTTGCTTGGGAAAACTCAATTGATTGATGGATCAGCCGCTTTACAAACATTTATTACAAATCACACCGGTCAGTCTCGGAGCGCGATACAAACCGAAGTAATATCCCGGTTGAAAAAGATTGCGGCTGATGAGCAGGCGCAGATCCTCCAGAAACTTGGCTCACCGCCTGGGGCACGGTCGGTGTGGTTGATCAATGCGGTTGTCGTGACGCTTTCGCCAGAAAATATCCGTAAAGCGGCGGCGCTTGAGGAAGTGAAATATGTCTACCACGCTCAACAGTTACCACCAGAACCAGGAGATGCCGGGAAAGTGACCACGGTTCTTGCCCCGTCCCTACGTCCAGCATTTTCCACGCGTGGAAAACGCATCAACTGGGATCTGAACAAAATCGGGGCCGCCAAAGTCTGGAAGAAGTTGAAAATCACTGGTGATGGCGTAGTGATTGCCATGCTGGATGGGGGCGTGGATTACACCCATCAGGACCTGCGCTCAAACATCTGGATCAACCTCAAAGAAGTGCCCAACAATGGTGTTGACGACGACACCAACGGCTATGTTGATGATATGTATGGGTTTGACTTTGGTCGGTTGAAGGCCGAAGTCAGAACACCGGGCACCGCAGCCAATCATGGGACGTGGACTTCGGGGATTGCCGCGGGTGACGGCAGTGGCGGTACGCTGACCGGAGTTGCTCCGCGAGCCAGACTGATGCCGCTGGTGTTTGGCCCGAGCGTGTATACTGCCGTGCTGGCTCATCAGTATGCGCTTGAACAGGGCGCCGATGTCGTCAATATGAGTTTCAGCATTCCAGACTTGAGGAACTTGCGTGGGCTCTGGCGGATGATGGCCGACCACGCCATGTGTGCCGGACTGGTGCTGGTGTCAGGGGCCGGGAACTTTCAGCAAAACCAGCCGATTCCGGTTCAGCAACGTGTCCCGGAAGACATCCCGACGGTGTTATCCATTGGTGGTGTGGATCAAAAGTTAAACCTCGCGTCATTTAGCAGTTTGGGGCCGGTGGAGTGGGGCTCAGTCAAATGGTACGGTGACTTTTCGATGCCTCCGGGATTAACCAAGCCCGATGTCGTGGCCTTTCCTGGACCGGGCTATGCGCTCATTCATCCTTCCGGAAGCGGTTATGTGGATCCAAACACCAATTTCATGGGCAATTCCTTTAGCAGCCCACACGGTTCGGGTGTGGTGGCCTTAATGATGTCAGCCGCCCCGGAACTGCCAGCCTGGCGAATCCAGGAGATCTTAAAAGCCACCGCCAGAGATTTGGAGGCACCGGGCAAAGACAATCGAACCGGGCATGGTTTGATTCAGGCATTCGAGGCCGTTCAAGCCGCCCTGAAAGAAGGTCGAACACGATGAACAGGTAGACAAAAGCTGGTTGAACACAAGCGCAAAACTGCCACTCTGTTTCGATGCTTGACTGAGTGGAGGTGCTTTGCCTGAAAACAAGCGGTTGTTGGAAACCTCACGGTCTGGAGTTACCGCTTCTTTTCAGGCAAAGCTATTTTTTTGCCAAAACTGGTTGGCAACTCATTGGAGTTGATGATTGGGTAAATAGTGGAAATAAAGAGTTTGTTGATGTCGCAGATATGAGCGGATAGGGGCTGGTTGGAAATTCAGGTGCCCACTTTGCGGGTTTGAAAGGGGGGGCGACTCGGCTCTCCGGCTGGAGACTGGTGGAGTCCGGGGCTAGTCGCCGGCCACCCGCTTCGCAGGTTCAAGAATAATGTTCTTTTAAATCAACAATTTGCAAGAATTTCGATGTTTTCCAAATAGTCTCCACCACCAAACCCGGTAAAAATAGTAATACTTGTCCTTAGAATAGTACAAATTATATTGATTTCCTGAACGAAGAATTTCCTTGCAACCCGGAGATAAACCGTGAGTTTTATGCCGTTGGATCGTTTTTTTGAAAGAAGTATATAACTCGATGATTATAAACAGGTACTACCTATGATTGCGTGAATTTTAGATTCATTCCCGTATCAAAAGAATGCCGGATTTTTCCGATCAAAGCCTTGATTTATCCAGCCTTTCGTGAAATAAAAGCCTCACTCTTCAATTCCTCAGGTACCCAGTTTTCATTTTATTACCCTTTACCCATTTAAACCAAATTCCACTCAGGTTTTGATTGGTGTGAAAGAACCTTGCCAGAATCAATTCTCATGATTGGGTTGCCTTGCATGGGTGATTCCTGTGCATTTTGATTCTGACCCTTTTGCCACAAAAAATATCACTTTTTTCTCCAAACCTCTGGAGATCCATCATTTTCGGAATCAAGCTTTCGACAATATTGAAAATCCCAGGAAAGGTACACCTGCCGTTTCTTTCCCCAGACAACAGTAAAAGATTACAAGATCTTTTTCCAAAATGAGGAGAATGGTTCGCATGAAATCACATACTTTCACCTCTGCATCAGATAGAGCCCTGACCTTTCGCGCCGGTATTGTGGCTCTGGCACTTTTGATCACCGGCATCATTGCCTTAAGTTTTACTTCTTCGCAGACTGAGGCTCAGCGGCAGAGCGCTGTGACCAGTGCCTTGCCGCATCAGGGAGTAACTGGTGGTGCTTCACCAGCAAGGGATTTGGTTTCCGGGCGGAAACAACCATTGGCCGAGGTTCTCAATGCCGACGGAACCATCAATGTTGCCAAAGGGAAGAACCGAAATTTTGACCCGAGTGGGTATCACCTGGTGTCTGGTCCGCAGGATGAGCCGCGATTTGCTCCAGTCTCGAATAGCAGCCTTGCCAATCAACAATCAGCGCGAGGTACTTTCACCACTCAGGCTGGTAATGTGATTTACGACACGACCCACGCCTCAACCCAGGGAGCTGAAATTACTCCCGCTGCCAATGGGCCAGCCACCAGCCTGGGTGATGTGATCGTTTTGGGCGGCACAGATCGGGCGATTTGTCAAATTCAGATTGAGGTCTTTACGCTGGCAAGCACCGCGCCGTTTGATCTGACCATGAGCCTTTACACCGATTGCTCAACCAATGGTGCGAGCAACTCGCCCTGCGGCAACGGTCCTGGGACGCTGATTCCTGGCTCGGTTGTTACCGTGAGTGGCATTACCCCGCCGGCTCTCGGCACCATTTTCGCGGTGACGTTTCCTTATCCAAATGTAGATGTCTCAAGTGAGGTGGACAACACGATTTCGGTGGTGGTCAATGCCAGCCGATCTGATGTCCTTTGGCGAATTAGCAAGACCCCAACGGTTGGAAGCCAGCCAGACGCAGCACCGAGCTTCGTCACCCGGTGCGGCAGCACCAGCACTAACAACGGGTGCCAGCGCAATTTTGGTCTAACCAACAATTTTTCGATCCAAATCCAGGCGACTGCTGTGGGTGGCACTGGAACCTGTGCCAACGGCACGATCAATGGCATTGCCGTGGATAGCAACGGCAATATTTATGTTGGCGGTACATTTACCGAACTGGATACACTGCCGCTCAGTCGCGTGGCGATGTGGAACGGTACTGCCTGGCAAGCGCTGGGGGATATTTCGGCCCTGACCAGCAACGGCGTGGACAACAATGTCAACGCTGTTGTTGTGGATAGCAACGACAATGTGTATGTCGGCGGCTTGTTCGTGCAAGCCCGCAACAACGCCGGTTCAACCGTGCCCACCAGCCGGGTGGCAATGTGGAATGGCACCACCTGGTCAGCTCTGGGGGACCCCACCACTGTCAATGACAATGGGGTTAACAATGCGGTTCAGGCGTTGGCCCTTGAAAGCAACAACAACCTGCTGGTCGGAGGTAATTTCACCGAGGCCCGTACCAATGCCAGCACCAAGCCCTTGACCAGTCGCTTTGCCCGATGGAATGGCACCATGTGGTCCGCATTCGGTGACGGTACCGTCCTGAATAACAACGGTGTCGGAAACCCGGTTTCAGCGATTGCGGTCGGGACCAACGGCGATATCTTCATCGGAGGGAATTTTACCCAGGCTCGAAATGGTCCTGGATCAACCGTTCCAACAGCTCGCGTGGCCCGGTGGAATGGGTCGGTCTGGTCGGCGCTGGGTGATGGTTCAAGTGTTAGTAGTAACGGCCTTGCCGGTGGTGGTGTCAACTCGATTGTGGTTGCCTCCAACGGCGATGTCTTTATCGGGTTTGCCTCCAGCAACCTGTCTGTTCGAACCAATGGTTCAACCAGCGTTCCGGCCAGTCGGGTAGCGAGGTGGAACGGTTCCGCCTGGTTTGCCCTTGGCGACCCAACCAGTGCCACGACCAACGGGGTGGATTTCGATGTGGCGAAAATGGCCATGATTGGGAGTAACCTCTTTGTCGGAGGCCGGTTTACCCAGGCGCGCAACAGTGGGGCGTCAACTGTTCCCACGGCTGGAATTGCCATGTGGAACGGGTCAACCTGGACGGCGTTGGGTGATGGATCGGCCCTCGGCAACAACGGAATTGGCCCAAACAATCCTACTCCACCGCTTGGTTCAGCCATTACCGGGCTCGGGGTAAACGGCACAACCCTGCTGGTGGGTGGAAGTTTTAACGAAGCCCGCACCGACAGCATGAATATTCTGGAAACTGAAAATCTGGCGGCGTGGACTGGAACCACCTGGATTGGTGTCAGTAGCTGCCCAGATTTGGTTCCTGCCGTTCCGCCGACGCTGGCCAAGAGTTTTAGCCCGAACCAGATTCCGGTTGGGACGACATCAACACTGACGTTCACCCTTTCCAATTCAAACACCATCCCGCTGACCGGCGTTGGGTTTACCGACACGCTTCCGGCTGGGCTGGTTGTGGCGACACCCAATGGCCTCACCAATACCTGTTCTGGCGGAACGGTGACCGCCGTGGCGGGAACTCAGGTGATTACCTTGAGCGGGGTTACCTTGCCAGCGATGGGCTCCTGTACGTTCAGCGTCGATGTACTGGGAACAACGCCTGGAGTGTATACCAACACCACCGGGGCAATTACCTCCACTGAAGGGGGCACCGGCACCACCGCTTCGGCCATGATTACCGTGGTGGGACCGCCGACGCTGGCCAAGGCGTTTGAACCAGACACGATTTTGCTGACGCAAACCTCGGTGCTGACGTTCACGATGAGCAATGGGAACCCCACGGTTCCACTCACGGGAATTAGCTTTACCGACACGCTCCCGGATGGCGTGATCGTGGCGACACCTGCCTCAGTGGTCAATACCTGCAGCAGTGGAACGGTAACAGCGGTTGAAGGAAGCTCGATGATTACGTTCTCGGGCGGCACGCTGGCACCCAACACCAGTTGTAGCTTTAGCGTCACCGTCCAGGGCATTACCTATGGTGAGAAGGTCAACACCACGAGCACCATTTCTTCCGTTGAGGGCGGACCTGGAGCTGCTGCCACCGACACGCTGATTGTCCAGCCAGCCGTCGAACTCTCAATGCTCTACGTTGCCGATACAATCAACAACCGGGTTCAGAGATTTGATGGAACTGTCTGGGCACAGATCGGGCCGGTGGGGCTCTTCAAAACGCCGGAAGCCGTTACTGCAGACCCATTTGGACAGCGGATTTACGTGGCTGATACAGGAAATAATCGCCTTGAATGGTCAACCGATGGTGGCGTGACCTGGGCGCTTTTTGCATCAATCGGCTCTGGTCTCAATCAGGTACGGGCACCACAGGGGCTGGCGCTTGACCCGGATGGAAACCTCTATGTGGCTGACACCGGCAACAATCGGGTTCTCCGGTTTGACGGAGGTGTTCCAGGGGCTGCCACTGTACTTTTAACCAATGGCAGCACGTTAACTCAGGTCCGAACGCCCCATGGTCTGGCGGTGGACACGGCGTTCAATCTATTTGTGGCTGATTATGGGAATAACCGGGTCCTCAGGGTTGCCGGTGCCGATCAGCCAGGACCGGTGGTGACGCTGATTGCCAGTTTGGGGTCATCTTCCAGCCAGGTTCGTCAGCCGCAAGGCGTCGGGGTTGATACTGCTGGCAACCTGTATGTGGCTGATACCGGCAACAACCGGGTGTTGCAGTTTGTTGGTGGAAATCCAGGACCGGCGACGGTGCTGGCGACAATTGGATCTGGTCTGGGATTTGTGCGGCTTCCTGAGGGCGTAACGGTCAGTATGTTTACCGCTGGTCCACTGGCGGGAATTTCATTCCTCTCTGTGGGCGATACGGCGAATAACCGGATTGTTGGAAGGCCGGTTGATACCGCAACCTGGCAACTGGTTGGCGCTCCAAACAACGTCGGATCCGCTATTGGCCAGTTCCGGTCACCATCCAAGATTCGGTAAAAAACCAGAGCTGAAGAAAATGGGTTGAAGATAGTGGGCTGAAGATTCGCAAGCCCGCTATCTTCAACCCAATCATCTCAGTTCGTAATGAACATTTTGTGGTGGCAAACAGCCAAGTGATCCAACCAGATAACGTAGTGAACGACTGACGGCTGACGGCAAGCTGATAAGTACCTTGTCAAAAGTTTCCTGAGATATTGAGTGTGGTAAGTGCTTGATTTTCTTCCGTGTTTTCCGTGTTTTCCGTGGTTAAAATGTCTGGAAATTTTCGGTAAGGTACTTATCACCGATTGAAAAAATTGTTGTTCACCAAACTACAATCCGAAGATGTTGAACTCGAATCGGCAGTGTCTATGATTTGGCCTTCTTTATTTTGAAATTCCGGGCACTTTCAGCCTGGTTTTTGTTACCAGCAACATCAGTTGCCATCACACGAATCCGCGCCCGCTTAGTTTTTGGCTGTTCAAGCGGAATCAGAAAATCGAAGGATTGGATATTTCCAGGGAGACCTGTGGCAATCGTTTTTGTGTACGTTGCCCCCTCATCCGAGGAAAGCAAAATATCATGACTCACAACTCCTGTATTATCAGAGGATTGCCATTGGATTGTCAGATTCTGGCCTGCCTTGACGACTTCTCCGCCGTTGGGAGATACCAGTCGCAGGGTTGGCGGTTGAGTATCAGCGCCAGTTCCATCGGTGGCCAGGACCGAAACGCTATCACTGACCTGGTTGGTCACATACAGCCGTTTGGTCCTGGCATTATATCGAACCCCAATCGGCAACAATCCGACTCTGGGGGATAAGAGTACCTTATTTCTCACACCATCAATCACATAGACAACACCGAACCCTCCACAGGCCAGGAAAACAAGGTTATCTTCCTGATTGACATCAATCTCATACAACCCAACGGTAAATTCGGTTCTGGTAATCAGGGTATTGTTGTTCCCGTCAAAAACCATAAACCCACCGATACTTCCTGGTTCAGGGTTGTTGGCCGCATAAATGCGATTGGTTTGGGGGTTGATAACTACGGCCTCCGGGTAACATCTGGGTTGTACAGGAATTGTAATAATGACCTCGTGGGTATTGCCGTCCACTACAATGATGCCATTCCCCAACCCCAGGTACACATTTCTGGAAACATAGATGCGGTTGTTTGTGGGGTTCACTGTGATCCCACGTGCCCCATCAATCTCAATGGTTGTGAGTTGTTTTTCTGTGATCGTGTCAATGACGGCAACTTGAGAGTATTCCTGGACCACATACAGGCGGTTCAATTTGGAGTTGATCCCCAGGTCTTGAGGGAAGTTCCCGACAGCTATGGTTCCGATGACCTGATTTTG
This sequence comes from uncultured Clostridia bacterium, assembly GCA_964639175.1. GTDB lineage: Bacteria > Acidobacteriota > Blastocatellia > Chloracidobacteriales > Chloracidobacteriaceae > JACQXX01. The sequence goes on along the minus strand of CAZXCE010000025.1, from coordinate 10,193 downwards.
GTTTCCATCAATCACCGAAATTGAATTATCTCCTTGATTGAGAACATAAATCCGGTTTGTTTCCTCATTGACAACAACTTTGATGGGGTTTTTGCCCACTGCCACACTGGTTGTAACCTGATTTGTCGCTCCGTCAAGAATTGTAACCGTATGGGCTGCCAGATTGGTCAGATAGATGGTGTTGGTCTGTGAATTCACATCAATACCAGTCGGCATATTTCCAACCAGAAATTCAGCGACAATTTTCCCGGCAGTGACATCAATATCACTGACAGTATTGGCTTCCAGATTTGGAAGATACACGTGATTGGTTTGGGGATTGAATCCCACTCTTCCGCTGAATGAACGACCAGTCGGTATTCGATTGGTAATTGTATTGGTTCCGCCATCAATCACCGCCAGAAATCCTGTTGTAAAATCAGAAGTCAGAAGATACACCAGATTAGATGCCTGGTTGACCAGGATCTCGCGGGTTGCGTGGGGGACTGTCATTTTTGTGACGATGGATCCGGCCTGGATATCAATCACGACCAGGCTGTTTTGTTCACGGGAAGACTCAAGATTGGTGACATATGCCCGATTCGTAGCGGGATTTACCGCAAGGCCACTGATGAAAGAAGTTCCGGGCAATTTGATGGTTCTGGAAATTTCATGGGTGTTTCCATCAATAATCACCAGTTCGTTACTGGTGGAATCAGCGTTAGTTACATAGAGCTGGCTGGTTTCAAGGTTTACCGCCAGACCCGAGACATCTTCCGTTACTGAAATGGTTTGGATGATAGAATTGGAATTTCCATCCACAACCACAATTGAGCCAGATGAAACACCTAAATAAATCCGGTTAAGTTTGGGATTGACAACCATGTATTCCAGGAAAAACAAAGGAGGATACTCAAGCCTGGTTTTCAATTGTCCCGAGGTACTGTCGAAGACATAGAGTTTTTGCTGGCCTGCGACATAAATCGAATTGGTTTCCGGGATAATTTCAATCAATGAAATACGGTCAATAATTGGGATTGAACCCAGGAGTTTGCCTGTGGCGTCGTCAATGATGGAAATAGTGGCACTTGACTGATTGAGTACATACAGGGTATTGGTCACGGGGTTGACGGCAACATCAACCGGATTAGCACCCCCGGAACCAATTGGAATGCGGGTGATCTCCTGATAGTCACTCTTGCTGGATTGGAACTGTCTGATGCTGGTTGCATCAATCCGAGTGCAGTTCAGGAATGAGAGCAAAATGAGCGAGAGGACACAGGAAATGAATCGGAGCAAGGGTTGGTTTTTCATACGTGGTATATCTTTCATCAAAAAACCCATCCGGATTGCTGGCAACGCCGGGTTTCTGTTGGGAACAACGGAGTTGCATATCGGTTTGCTTTTTTTGACCTGAAGGCTGAATCGGTACGAACCTGACACACATAAGCCAGGTCGGAGACAGTGACCCTCAGTCACTGAGCCTTCGGTGTGTGCTTGCATCCTGAACTCCAGGAAGCTGTGAAAAGAGCAAACCAATGTGGTGAGAGGTCAAAATAGGAAGTCAACGTTTATTCAAGCAACGGGAAAGACCAAATGATCTGGCCTGGGAAATCAAACACCAGCGTGATAACCGGCTGACCAGTAGTTTACAGATATTAGAGATGAAAGAAAACCAGTTTGATGGATTGAGATGGGCTGTCTGATCAATAGGCTTCCGACTCAAAAGAGTGTCGGGGGTTTTATCCTCCTTAAAGGTGACTAAATTTGGGATCTGAAGTCCGCCTGAAAGCGGAACTCGTGACGTTTTCCAGCTTGATTGAAGGAGTCAACACCTTTCACAAGCAAAGCATTTTTTGTAAAGAGCAAGTCATCAGTGAGTGGCTCTGCCCCCCCTAAACTCTGAATTCTCAATCAGATCAGGAGCAACTGAAAAGACAGCAACCGACTGGTTTTGATAGGCCAGCGTGAGTTGAACTCCTGCCTGTTTGGCTTGATCAATCACCTGTTGCGGATTGACTGATGTGCTGGGACCAGCTTGATGAAGCACTGGATTCGCCAGTTTCAACACATAGGTTATCCCCAATCGGTGATACCCTTTGGCTCGATGGGGAAGTCCACAGGCTTTGCGGTTGGTGTGGAGGTACACATGGGCTTCAATGGGTGGATCGCAACCTATGACAGCTTGTTCCGGGGTCTGGGTTTTTAGCCACTGGTAGGCATCCACGGTGTCTTGCCACAAACTGGCAGCCTGGATTGAAAAATCGCCACTTGCTCGAACTGTCCTCACAAATCTGATGTCACTGATAAGTTGTGACAAAATACAGAGCAAACAAATCAAACCAGCGAGCTGATTGTGATTTCGGATCAAGTCAGGCTTCATTTGGGAGATCTGGCGGAGCAGAAATTCGATCCCTAAAACAAAAAAGAGGCACAGAAATGGCACCAGCGGGACAATAAACCGGGTTGGATTCCAGGGCCAGAAAACAATCAAACCCAGACTACAGGCAACATACAGTGAACTGGCCTGGATACGAGGGCGCAGACTGTAGACCAATCCTCCGAGGACCACTGCTGAAATCCCGAGCCTGAGCGGAGTAGCTCCGAGTTTGAGCCACTGGTTGGCCTCAATCGCTTCACTCACGCTGATTGAGAAAATCGCCCGTGGAATATCACGCCAGGCCAGAAGCCAGCCGTTTTCTCTCAAGTAGTACATAATGACTGCCAGAGGCGAAGCATCGTCCCGAGTGATATATGCCGACAGGAAAAAATCAATATACTCTCTGGTTCCAGGGAGGTGAGAGCCAAACCAAACCAGGCTGGAAAGGATAATTCCACTGGCCACAACCAGAAAGACGACCAGCCGGCGATGTTTTTGAGCGAGCAGCCAGCTTGAAAACAACGCCACAATTAAGACAATCCCGATTGACCGGGTAAACAGTGCGAGGCCGCAAAACAGCAGGACAAGGAATCCGTTGATTGGTTTCTGGTGTTCAGTTTGGAACCGATGAAACCAGAAGAGAGCGAGCATTGAAAACAGTGTAAACGGCATTTCCGAGGCCACTCGATAGGTAAAGCCTACGAACGGAATGGATGTTGCCGCGAGAAGGATCGAGGCCGATTGAACCAGCGGCGAATACCCCTCGGCCTGGATCAAACGGGAAAAGAGAAACAGGGCTCCGGCCCCACAGGCAATCAACATGAGTTTGTACAAAAGAACGGTCGTCGGAAAGGAAAAACCAAACACCGTCGGAATACTCAGCAAAACTGGCAGCCCAGGTGGAAAGTGGTCGTGAGCCCGTGGAAGGGGTAAATGGATTTCTGTATATCCTTGACCGGTTGCCAGCGCCTTGGCCAGTAAAATGTAATATGAGTCATCAATCATATCGAACTTACTGTTGAGTATCAGACATCCGACCGTAATAAAGAATATGATACTCAGAAGACAGATTAAATTGAAATACTGGTTCTTTTTGAGGTTATCAAGCATTGTAATACCATTCAGGTTTCAAGGTTGCGGGGAAGTGTAATTTTTTCAATGGTTTAGGTTTTGGGTGGTGTGAGGGGCAGCCATTCTTTGTTTGGTATTTAACGTTGTTTTTGCCTCAGAGCCGTCAAGGGTTCTGACGGAACCTGATGCTCAACTCAAAACAAAAAGGTCAAGAGTTCTGCCTTCAGGCGGGTTTGGTATCCCAAATTTGGTCTGAAGGGGGCACCGGGGCCGCCTGAAGGCGGAACTCTTGACACTCTCTTCATTTCCAAATAAAGAATTGCTGACCTCAAAAACAGATTGAAGGTGACGAACTGGCGGTGTTTGATTTTTGGGACTGGGATTTTGAAGTTAAAACCCCTCATTTTGGTGCTTTGATTTGTAATATCAAGACTTAGAGAATCAACAAATTACGGTGAATTTTTCATCACAACAACTCTAATAAATCGTTGAGCGGATCAAGTACCAGGCTGTCTGCACTTATTGTTTGCGAATCATCGGCGTCACCAAGCCGGCGAGTCAGGATGGTTGAGCCAGTTGTCGCATCAATGACATACAAAACTGCTGGTTCAAACTGGTCGGTATCAATTTTTCCACCAGGGAGGACCCAGTACAAATGGTTGTTTTTCGAGTTGATCGCAAAGATGCTTCTCTCTTTTGCGGGAAGGTCAAATGAGCGGGTCGTTTTCCAGGTAAGGCCATCAATGACCTGGATCTGAAACTGGCTCTGAACAAAGAGTTCTTGAGTTTGGGTATTAACCGCAATTCCTTCAGGTGACTGAAGATTGTCAATGACCTGAATGACTTTTTGCTGAGTGAGGTCAATGACTGAAACGGCATTTTCTGCGAAGTGTGTGACATAGAGCTGTTGGCGCTCTGGGTGGAGGACCATTTTTCCAACCGGTCTGCCCGCGTCTATATATGCCGTGATGGTATCGGTTGCCCCGTCCAGAACTGCTATCAGCGATGAGTCCTGATATATGATGTACACCCGATTGGTGGTTTCATCAATGGCTAAATCTTTGGGACCTCCTGATTGAGCGCTGGGTGGATCTAAAGTAATTCTTTGTTCGATTTGGTAAGAGCCACCTCGGAAGACCTGTCCTTGAACAACAGGAATTGAACTCGACCCTGAAAGAAAGATGAAAAAAGCAAGCCCACCTGCCAAACACAGGAGCGCGCTACGTAACAGCCGGTACAACATAGTTTGTTCCTTAAACCGAAGGAAAGATGTGACACCGTGGCCGCCATCATAAACCGTTTCTTTCAAGAAAGGTTAAGCCGATGCAAAATGATTGTTAACAATGTTAAATCTTGCGCAACCCAGGTTCTTATTTTGGGTGGCTGGCCTGACGACCGGTTTGAAGTCAGCTTCAGCGCAGGTTGCGGATGGTTCATCTATCCAGCGTGAGGCAAAAAACAATTGACAACCCAGGCCACGCCCGTGGTGACACGTGGCGATGACAGCGGGGTGAGCACGCTTCTGTCCTGGCAGCGGGTCGGCCAGTTCTGAGCCCCGAGCACAGTCCGATAGCCGAGGGGGCAGACCGGGACCGGAAACACGAAAAAGGCAAGGCGGATAAAAAGTAAACGGGCACGGTTTTGCATCACCGTACCCTCCCGTTTTGGCTCTTATTTTTTCAATTCCAGAAATCCCCAACCTCTTCACTGCGTCGTGGTGGCGCTGACGATGACTTGCCGTTCGTTGCCGTTTGCCACAACTCCGGCGACGTACATCCGATAGCGTCCATCTGGCAATCGCACCACAAGCGGGTCGTGTAGTGAAACCAGTGACAGGTCTGTAAAATCCGAGGGCGATAATCGGGTTCCTTGTTCCAGCGAAAAAACAGCCGTGTCGGTTGCTCGAAGAAAACTGTAGATACTGCCTTTTTTCATCACAAACAGGCGCCGGCGGCCATCTGGAAGCTGAATGGACTTTTGATCAACATATGAATTGGGGCCACCACCCGCAGTTGCATCTCCAAGGATGTTATCCCGCTCAAAAACAAAGGTTTGCCCGTTGTCAGTCGAACTGGCCTGTCGGACATTGTTGAGTCCCATCAGATCACCAAGATAGAGCAGGGTGACCCGGCCACCGGTTTCAGTAAAGGTGTCATACACGCCGAAGGTGTTGTGATCGGCGGGTTGAGGCAGGTACCGAACGCCTTCTTCGGGGCGAAACGTAAGCCCATCGGTTGAAAACTGACTGCGGAGTTCTTTGCGTTGCAGGTCAAACTGATATTTGCGCCAGGTGCCGTCGGGCAATTGTGTCCGGCGTGGATCATTGGCCGAAGTTGTCGGTTGTGTACCCGGTGGAAATGTCAGGCCATCCGTTGAGATGGAAAGCAATTCACGGCGGCTTCGCTGGTCATTGTAATAGAGGTAAATGCTGCCTGAAGGATCAACGCCTGGCAGCGCGTTGGTCGCATAATCTATGCGAATGCCCGCATCCGGTACAAAAATCAATTCGTCATTGGGCGGAGCTGGTGGTTGCCCATCAATGTTGACGGCAAATCCAGGGCTTTCAACATTGACCTGATTGCCCAGACCTGATCCGGCGCCGGACAGGACGGTTGCCCAGTCGGTTTCCGTGAGCGGACGGGAGAAATCAGCGTGGACTGCCCGCCGAATGACAGATTTCCCATTTTGAATAATGTGGCTGAACGTCCAGTATGTTCCGCTTTCCTGATCAAAGTAGCCTGACGGAATCCCCCCAGTATTATTTGAGAGCATTCCGACTTTGGTGAAGCGATCACCTATATTTGGGGCAGTCCAGACCGAAATACTCGGTCCGTGTGAGATATAGAGCACAAACTGGCGTCCATCAAAAAAAATATCCGGGTCAGACGCGGTTCTCAGGCCGTCTGACCCACCCAACTCAACCACGGCGCGGTGATCATCATTGAGCGTGAACATGGTGCCATCTGTTCCTTCAACTTCGGTGGCTGAGTCAAAGTATTTTTCGCACGTTGGTTGACCCGATGGACACTGTGCCGGGTCGCCTCCGGGTTGACCCCGCAGAAAGAACAGGATCAACCGTCCCTGGTCATCAACAAAGAGCGACGGGTCCACAAATCCAAATGAGCTGAGTCCACTCACCGTGACTTTGACCGGTGGCTCCAGGGTCTGAGTATCGAGATTATACCGGGCGACTTCATCACTGGCGGTGAACACATAGAGTTTGTTGCCACGCCGAATTACATCTGGAACTGAACCTGGAAAGGCCTGCCAGTTGGCCACCAGTGACCAGCTTTCCCCATTGGTGCTCTGGGCCAGATAGGTTTTGTGGGTTCGCGGGTCGTTACAATTTCCCTGGGCGGGGTCACAGGCGTGAAAACTCATAAAATACTTTGCTGGCGCCTGTGACTGGGTGTTGTCCTGGAATTTATAAAACATCTTCCACGTGCCATTTGGCAGCCGGACCACATACGGATCAGTAATTTCCTGGCCCTGGGGAACTTCGAGCCGGATGCCCGGTTCCTGTGTCCAGGTCAGCGCGTCATTTGAAATAAAGCTGACAAAGGTGCGCTGACCGCGCTGGTTAAAGGCATAAAGGCGGTATCTGCCATCAGAGAGTTTGATCGGTGCCGTTGTCCCAAAACCCTGGATTTCAAAGGGTTTGAGATAGGTAAAATTTAATCCGTCACGACTGCGGGCAACAATGGTTTTGCCGTCGGTGGCTGAAAAAACATACATCAGCCATTCTTTGGGACGCTTAAAAACATCTGGATCCACCAGACCTGGATAGGTCAACGCGGTTTGTTCCTCGGTAAAGTTGACTCCATCAGATGAAATTGCGCTGTTGACGCGGTGCGGGGTGGTGGTATCACCCGGCTCAGACGCCAGGTAATACAACCGATAGCGTCCATCACGCAACCGGACAATGCTTGGATCCAGGGCTTTGCGGAATGAAAGCCCGTTGATTTTGAGTCCCAGAACTTTAAAGGTTTCTCCGCCGTCGGTTGATTCAGCCACGTTGGTTGTTTCTGGTGGCACACTCGCATCCACATAATAAATTCGGATAGCCCCATTTGGGGTAACGATGGCGGCTGGCACCGAAGCATGGTCAAGCAAAACCCGATTATCCGGTGTCCAGTTAAGTCCATCGGTACTGGTCGCGCTGAGAACTTTATGGAGAAAGGGACCTTGTGGTGGAGGCTGTTGTGGTTTGGGCTCAAAGGTACAGGTCGCGCTGGCTGGCACCGAGGTGAAGGTGATGGCAACGAGCCACCCAAGCAAAGAGCACGTGAGCAATGTCAGTTTGGGCATCATGGGAGACCACCTGGATGAATGATGAACCCCCTCGCTGATCTGAAGTATCAGCCGGGCAGGGGATTCACAATTCAGAATGTAAGGACGGTGAGAGAGGTCGGTTTGATGATCCTAACGAACCTCACACAGGCAATTGGTCACCGGTGATGGAAAGTTTTTTTAGCCCCAAAATAGGTGCCACCACCTATACAAATTAGGTGGTGGCGCCGATGCCTGGTACCAATCCAATGTTTCATAATTGTGCAATGGTTGGTTTCTGATCTGAGGAGCTTAAAGGATATTTATCCTCAATCACTGAGCCTGACCTGCCGCAAAAAAACCTGCCTGCTGTTCTGAAGTCATTTGATCCTGCTCAAAAGGTTTTCTGTTAGAAGCTAACTCATTGAGAAATAAGTAAATTATCTTTGTAAATCAATTTTTGATATCGAAAGGGAGTTTCCGAGAATGTTGCGCCAACCCCTGGGATTGTGTCTGGTTGCTGTTGTTTTTGTCAGTTTAAGTATTGGATTGCCTTTTATTTCTGCTCATAACTCGGTTGATCGTTTGGTGACCTCATCCAGCAGGTTCCAGGACCCGATGGTTGCCTCTCCACTACTGCCAGTGCGTAGAAGCGGGTTGGCTTTGCTCAGTAACTCAAATATGCAGTCACTGATCAGGCCAGTTCTGAGAACCCAGCCGCAAGTAATTGCAACACAAAAGTTTTTAGAATTGCAGTCTGAGCTTGAGCGTGCTGACGGTAAGCTGGAACAGCAGATCGCACCAGGAGTTGAACGGCGAGTCAGTGGTATTCCAGAAAGTGCCGCAGTGGAATGGACGGTAGCGCCATGGGCGGATCCGGGTCAGATTGAACTGGAGTTTCCAGGGGTTGAGTGGGTTGAGACGCTGGCTGACCAGACACTGGTTTTGCACATGGGGGGCAGCAAGGAAATTCGGATTTCAAACACAGTTGCCCAGCAGGAATTACCAGGCCAGACCGTGGAGGTGCCCGTCTCGGCGGTCTATTACGGTAATGGTCGAGTTGGAATCTCGGTTGGCTTTTATTCAACAAGCGAACCCCTGGTGGTCTCAACGCGGGTGTTTGTCTCAAACGCCACGTTTACCGTGACCAATCTCAATGATTCAGGATCAGGTTCACTGAGGCAGGCGATGACCGATACCAATAACAATGGATCGGCTGCTGACACGATTATCTTTCAGTCTGGACTGACCGGAACGATCTCATTAACGAGCAGCTTGCCGACAATCGCTGGCACCTTAACGATTACCGGGCCTGGTGCCTCGACGCTGACGGTCAACGGCGGGAATTTTACAATTTTCAATGTGAATACCGGTAGCACCTTGCAAATGAGTGGGTTACGGGTGACCGGTGGCGCTGTCTCCAGCGGGCTCAATGCGGCGCAACTGGAGGTCGGCGGAGGCACAGCCACCGTTTCCAACTGTGAATTTTCTGGCTCCAGTGGAGATGCCGTCACCTCTTTTCTTTCACTCACCATGACAAACTGCGCGGTGGTCAATGCCGGCAATATTGGCGTGAGGAATGGACGCACGGCGTCGTTTACCAATGTGACGATCAGTAACTGCTCAGGAATCGGACTCGAATCATCATCCGGGCCGACGGTTTCAAGCACGTTGGTGAATTGCACGATTGCCAATAATGGGACGGCGGGTTATAGCGCGAACTTGCGAGTTGCGGAAACCCACAGCCTCACGTTAAAAAACACGATTATCGCAAATAACGCGTTCGAAGAAATTCGGACTTTTGCGAATGGCGGGACGTTTAATCTGACCTCGCAAGGCTTTAATCTGTGTAGTGACGGTACCCTGACGCCATCGGTGGCGAGTGACCTCCTCAACACCGATCCCCTCCTGGCAGCCCTGGCAAACAACGGCGGAACGACCCAAAACCGCGCCTTACTCCCCGGCAGTCCCGCCATCAATGCCGGGACGGCCACCGGTGCTCCGACCACCGACCAGCGTGGTATCAGCCGGGTTGGAACGACCGACATCGGCGCGTTTGAATCACGTGGTTTTACCATGGCCGTTTCAAACGGGAACAACCAGAGCACAGCGGTGAATACAAACTTTGCCACGCCACTGTCGGTGACGGTGAGCAGTGCCAATAGCGAGCCGGTCACCGGTGGGCGAGTGACATTTACCCCGCCCGCAAGCGGTGCCAGTTGTACCATTGCCAGCAATCCGGCCACGATTGCAAGCAGCACGGCCACAACGGGAACCGTCACCGCCAATGGAACGACGGGCGGCCCTTACACGGTGGCGGCCAGTGCCCGAGGGGTGACGACCGGAGTCAATTTCAGCCTGACCAACACGGCGGCTGGGACGACGGTGAGTTCAATTAGCCGGGCTTCGACCAATCCGGCCTGTATCAATACATCAGTGAGTTGGACGGTGACGTTTGCGGCGTCAGTCACGGGCGTGGCGACGTCGAATTTCT